>CAZGIO010000041.1:0-11916 GCA_964525975.1 uncultured bacterium | reverse complement strand
ATATAGCATGGATTTATTAAATGAATTTTTAGAGATTAAATTTGAAGATTATTGTTTCGTTGACAGATATGATGCCGTTTATTCTCGTTCAGATGGGACTGTTGAGGCGAGTATAGAACCTTTACGTGGGACAAGAACCAATTTATACCGATCTATTTTAAATTACAAAATATTTCCCAGAAAAAAAATCAATCGTAACGATTTACCTTGTTTGGTTGTAGAAACCGGTAGTCCTGAGGATCACACTATTAAAATTGGTCCATGCAGTAAAGAATTTGAAATTTTGACTCAGAATAAACCAACAGGTTCCATAAAATTCCCTTCTATAACCATTAGATTTGAAGGCTTTAAAACAGACCAACATAGGTTCGCAAAAACTATTTTAGAACGGTTTGCCGAATCAATTTTTTTTCAAATTGATTTAAAATATAACGCAAGACGATGCACATATTTTCTGCACAGAGGGACAGCTCAACGAAGAACTCCTTGGCCTTATCGAATTCACAAAGCGGGTCCTGAACACCTTCGGTTTCGAGAAGTTCGACGTATACCTCTCCACCAGGCCTGAAAAGTACGTGGGAGAACTCAGCAGCTGGGAAAAAGCCACAGACGCTCTCAAGGCGGCTCTTGAACAGGCGGGACTCCCTTACGAGATAGACCCCGGGGAAGGAGTCTTCTACGGCCCGAAGATCGACATCAAGATCAGAGACTCCCTAAACAGAAGCTGGCAGTGCACCACAATACAGGTTGATTTCAACCTGCCTGAACGCTTCGACATGAACTATGTGGGAGAAGACGGACAGGAACACCGCCCCATCATGATACACAGGGCGCTCATGGGTTCCCTGGAACGCTTCTTCGGCATACTCATAGAACACTATGCGGGAGCATTCCCCCTCTGGATGTCCAGAGTACAGGTGATGATCCTCCCCATATCGGACAAACACGCCGCATACGCCGACGAAGTAAAAGCGGCGCTGAAAAAATCCGGCATACGCGCGGAGATCGACAGCAGAAACGAAAAAGTCGGATATAAGATACGCGACCTGCAGACCGGCTCCAGGCCGCCTCTCATGGCCATCGTGGGCGAGAAAGAAGCAGAATCAGGGAGCGTCTCAGTACGTTCTCTCACCGAAGGAGACCTGGGAGTCATGGATATCCAGGCTTTTACCCGCATGGTCCTCGACAGGATCAGAAGTAAAAAATAATCTCTCTTAAAGGGGATGTTTCACGTGAAACATCCCCTTTCCAGGGGAAAAACATTTGCCCCCTCTTTTATTTGATGTTATCATTCATAAAATGATGTTTCACGTGAAACAATGAACTTACGGACGGTGAATATGGGTAAGATTATTTCTATAGTAAATCAGAAGGGCGGCGTGGGCAAGACCACCACTGCTGTCAACATGGCGGCCAGCCTTGCTGTGTACGGCCGGTCGGTGCTCCTTGTGGACATGGACCCTCAGGCCAATGCCGTCAGCGGCATCGGCATCGACAAAGACAGTATCACGACATCTGTCTACGACGCTCTCGTTCGGGAGGAGTCGGTGTCCAATCTGGTGATGAAGACAGGGATAAAGAACCTGGATCTTCTGCCGTCCCACGCGGACCTCTCCGGAGCGCAGGTGGAGCTTGTGGGCATCTTGGCCAGGGAAAACAGGCTGAAGCGCTCTCTTGCGGAAGTCAAGGAGAAGTATGACTACATACTGATCGACTCTCCGCCGTCTCTGGGGCTTCTCACCATCAACGCCCTGGTGGCTTCCGATTCCATCATCGTCCCCATACAGTGCGAGTATTACGCCCTGGAAGGCGTGGCGCAGCTCATGCACACATTCAAGCTGATCAAAAAAAATCTGAATCCATCCCTTGAGATAGAGGGGATACTACTCACCATGTTTGACAAGCGCATCAATCTGGCGCAGCAGGTGACAGAAGACATAAGAAGCCATTTTCAGGACAAGGTCTATAAGACCATCATACCAAGGAACGTGAAGCTCAGCGAAGCGCCCTCTTTCGGGCTGCCCATCATCTTCTACGATATAAAATCGGCAGGGGCTTCTTCCTACATGCAGTTTATCGAGGAGGTTCTTGCCAATGAAAAAGAAAGCGTTAGGTAAAGGTCTCGGAGCTCTCATCCCCGATGATATCGGCGACCTCTCCGGGAAAGATTCTCCGTTCACAGATGTGAACGCCGCGGATATCATCCCAAACCGTTTCCAGCCCAGGAATATCTTCAAAGAGGAGGAGATCCGCTCCCTTGCGGAATCCATAGAGGAAAACGGCCTGATGCAGCCCGTGGTTGTGCGAAAAGCCGATGACGGCGGGTATGAGATCATATCGGGAGAACGCCGTTTCCGCGCCATGAAGCTCCTGGGGTATCAGAAGATCCCTGTGATCATCAAGGAAGTGGATTCAGACAGACAGATGCTTGCCATGGCTCTCATAGAGAACCTTCAACGCGAGAATCTCAATCCCATAGAGGAAGCCCTGGGATACAAGCGGCTCATGGATGAAAGCCGCCTCACCCAGCAGGAAGTCTCGAAAGTCGTTTCCAAAAGCAGGGTGCATGTGACCAACACACTGAGACTCCTCAAACTTGAGCAGGAGATCATAGAAGCCATAGAGGAAAACCGCATCTCCGCGGGACACGGCAGAGCGCTGCTCTCCATCGGCGACAAGGCCGCAAGGCTCTCTCTGCTTGGCAGGATCGAGCGGGAAGGCCTCAGCGTCAGGGAACTTGAGAAGATCTCGTCACAGAGATCCGTAAAGAAAAGATCCGGCGCAACCTCTCCCAGGGAAAAATCTCCGGAGATCGCCCATTTCGAAGAATGTCTTCAGGAGACCTTCGGCACAAAAGTGACCATCAGCAAGTCCGGCAGCGGCGGCTCCATACATATAAAATATTACGGCGACGAAGACCTTTCACGCATACTTGAAAAACTGAACATTGAGGTGAACTGATGAGACAATCATTTATCAACTGGGCGTCACGCATACGCCCCCTTCTGAAAAACCCGCGCTATCTCGCAGACCTGTTCCTTTCAGGAGCTGTCCTTGCGTGGTTTTATGTCTATTACTTTAACAAAGTGCTGGCGGGTTATCTCAGCACTCTGCCTAACAATCCCGTGGAGGACAAGCTGCTGAACGCCCTCCCCACGGTCAACCTTGATTTCATAGCTTCCAATTATATTTATCTGCTGTTTGTGGTCATAACAGCCTGGATCATCATAAAAGAACCTGAACGCATCCCCTTTTACCTTAAGATGTTCACGTTCATGTATTTTGCCAAGTTCATAATACTTCCCACCACGGCACTGACTTTTCCCCAGGGAGCTCTCCACGAGACCTGGGACACCATATACAATGACCTCTTTTTCTCAGGTCATACCGCTTTCCCGTTTCTCTGCTATCTGATCACAAAGCATAAAACAAAATACCTGAAATATTTTTTCCTTTTCTCCACACTTGTGGAAGCCTCTGCGGTACTTCTCATGAAAATACATTATACCATAGATGTCTATGCCGCGCCGTTCATAACATTCGGCACTTATTACATGGGCAGAGACATTTTCGGCAAGAATTACAGGGCTTACGACAAGACACGTTAAACAGCAGTTTCTCACATAGGCTCTTGAAAAACTCTTTCGGGGGTTTATAATAGATGAATGCGCCTGCTTAACAACAGATACCGTATTATCAGAAAAGTCGACGCCGGAGCCACCGGCGTCGTATATCTTTCAGAAGACCTGAACTCCGGGCAGCAGCTCATACTCAAAGTAATAAACTTCGATCTTCCTGATTCCCCCAATCTGGAATTCTTCAAGCGTGAATATTCCATCCTCAGCTCCATCACTCATCCCAATATCGTGAGGGTCTATGATTTTACATCTATCTGGTCCGTGGACGGACACAATGTCCCGCCACAATACTATCTATTTTCCATGGAATATATAGACGGCTGGGAGTTCTCATCCGGAGTCAGGGAGATACAGGACCCCGGCACTCTCTACAGGATTCTCGGCGACATGATACGGACGCTTCATTTCATACATTTCAGCGGCTTCCTCCATAATGACATCAGGAGCAAAAACATATTTATCACCAGAGACAATCAGGTCAAGTTCCTGGACTTCGGCATATCACAGCGCCTTTCAGGGAGCAACGCCGTAAACAGGTTCAATAAAGCCTCTGACTTTAAAGCGCTGTTTTCCCTTGTGGAACGCGAACTTATATCCAAATGCCCCCTGGCGGAACTCTTTCTGGTCCAGGCGCGGAGCATACTCGATTTCGAGACCGGGTTCAACCTGGAAAAGATCTTTGACATATACAACGCCGTCTCCGACGAATATCACATCATACCGGCTCACCCATCCATCGACAACTGTTACACAGTGAAAAACCTCGGGCTCGAAAGGACATATAAGCCTCTTAAGAAAGCTCTTGACTTGAAGACGGAAAGCAATAAGCTGATCATCTTGACAGGAGACGTCTACAGTGAATCCATCCCGTTTTTCTACCAGGTCCTGGCCCAGGAGAAGATCAATCAGAAGTTCATAATCCGCATAACGGCAAACACCCTTGAAGACACTATACGGGAGATCTTCATCCAGCTGGATGAACTGGATACAACGGGTTCCGTTGTGGATAAGAAGATCCCCGAGATAGGAGCCTTTTTCAATCCCGGAGACAACCCCATGCTCAAGGGTGATGAAAAATATATGACTTTCAACAGGATATTGTCCATCCTGCGCACCATGGCGGATAAATTTGATATCACTTTCGTCATCACATACATAGAATCAAAACGTGAGGAGATCTCAGACCTTTTCCTCTACCTGATAAACTCCATGAACCAAAACGGCATCACCTGGTTTTTTTACGACACAAACTTTCCCGCCCGTTTCAGACAGGCCCTTGCAGAGGACAGAACCATGATCTTCCAGTTCAGCTTTGACCATCTTGATTTCGAACAGTTCTCTTATACCGTCTCCTCCATACTGCTTATCCCCGATGATGTGGCAACAAGTTACCGGGAGTTGATGGAGCTGCTTTATGAGAAAAGCCACGGCAAGTGCGTGCTGCTTTCCACACTTATCCGCGACCTCCTTGATAACGGCATGCTCTCTTATGACAACGGCCGTTACCAATATCAGTATTATGAGATCAGGAAACATAAATTCTCATTCACATTCGATGAAAGGAGAAAAAAGGAGCTCTCCGGGCTTGATCCCACAGACAAGAAAGTCTTATCCCTTCTCGCTTATTATGAAAAACATATCAACCTTGAATATTTAAAGCATATCTTTTATGACATCCCTGATCTTAAGGAACGCATGCTCAGGCTCGAGAAACAGAACACCATCGTCATGCATGGGGATCCGGACAATCCCAGGATATGGTTAAACGGATTAAAGCTCATCGAGTACCTTTCTTCCTACTACCCCGTGGATGACACATCGGCTTCTAGAACTATCGTTCTACTTCTCAGGGATTATCTCCCGGACTCACTGGAAAGCTCATATTATCTCATTACAAAGCTTGAGAGGTTCGCCTTCTCCCATCCCTATCTTTCCGGACTCCACGCCATGAGGCTTCTTGAACGTTTTTCCAGGGAAAACAAGCGAAGCGAAGTCATAAAGACAGCTGAGTTTTTAAAGAATGTCATGGAATTCATACCCGACGGTTCCTTTTATAACAAATGCCTGAGCATCCTCGGCCTCTTCCATTATTACTCCGACGAAGACCAGGAAGCGATCCGGTATTTCCAGTCCGTGGACCCGGAGGCTCTCAAAGGGCGAAACATATTGGAGTTTTACATGTTCTACGCGCGGGCTCTTTTTTTCTCAGGCGCCCCTGAAGAAGCCATACAAATAGCTCAAAAGGGATCCGCCGCGGCCAAGGCCATGGGCGAAAGAGATTTCCGGTTTTACTTTTTAAATGTGAAAGCCCTCATAGCAGCCGGGTGTTATAAAAGCGCCAAAGCTATTAAATACTATGAGGTCATCTTTGGATACGTGAAGGAAAAAGGGCTGTCCCAGGCTCTCTCCAACTATATATCCAACTATTTTAACCTGCTTATCAATACCGGACAGGCAGAAAAAGTGCTGGAGCTTTCCCGGGAACTCCACGCTGTCATATCCACGGACACTTATATCGGCAAAAAAAGCCTTGTCCAGCTTCTTACTGAAACCTCCTATGCTCTGATCAACCTCAATAAATATGAAGAAGCGCTGGACTCACTTAACAGGGCTTTCACCGTGGCTGAAGCCATGGAAAGCGGAGAAGATATGATACGCATCCTGAACTTCAGGGTCACCGCCGCTTATTACATGCATTTCAATAATATAGAGACGCGAGACGACCTCAACAAGATCGTGGATATAGCAAAGAAACACAGTCTCATGTCAAAAGCCTCTTTTGCAATGTACAATCTCATAGAGACGCATATGGAAACGGGAAACATGAACAAAGCCCTTGATACGTTCAGGGAGATCGCCCGGTATATCATAGGGCCCGACCACGGGCGGAACATCCCGGACCTTCTGAATTTTTACAGATACGGCGCAATCATAAACATGAAGATGGGGGCAAGAAAACAGGCTTTCAGGTTCCTGAATATGCAGCTGAAAAAGATATACTCCATGACAAAAGAGGAACGGGCCGTCAATTACGAGAACTATCTCTACACCAAGTCGGAATATTATAAATATCTCCATAAGGATAAACGTCATTACGATACCCTCAAGGCGCTTCTGGAGAAAGACCGTATGAACAGAGAGTCGGGATACGGATACTTTCCCCAGCAGGAGATCCGGGCTATACTCCTTGAACAGGTGCTGGTCGCCGACAATCTGGGATGCACCGAGAGCCGGGACAGGATCATGAAGCAGGTGGAAAAAGATTATGGCGTATCCACAGACCCCTGGGGAGAGATCAACTGGGATTTTTACCGCGCTCTATGTACTCCCGAGCGCCGAAAGAAGATATCATATTTCAAAAAAGCTCTCCGTTTTTGTGTAAAGAGAAGAGATTTTTCCAATATAGACGTGGTCGTCATCAAATATCTGCCTCTTCTTAAGAAAAAAGATTTCAACTATTATAATTCACTCTATCTATTGTATCTCTCTCTGAAACGGTTTTACAGCAACATCCCGCCTGATTACAGGGAGAGCTGGATAAACATGCCCTACATCACAGAGATGATCTCCGTGCTCGGGGATAACCTTGATATGGATAACCCCATTATTGCCAGCGATGAAAAAGTAGTACACAAAAAGATATCCTCTCTTTTCACTGTGGACAAAGTGGGGAAAAACATCCAGCTGGTAAAAAAACTCAATGAAGACCTCTGGACAACTTCTGGAGACGACATCATACCGAAAATAATCCGTTTCCTTAAAACATATTTTAAAGGGGAGCGCATTATCTTCAGGGACCTCCATGAAGAGGGGAAAGAGGGTTATGTCTCTTACAGCAGCAAAGACCTGTACGCCAGGGAGGACATGCCCGATGAAGCGCTTATACAGAAGAGTTTTTCAACGGGAGATTTCCAGATAAAGCTGAGCACTGATTTCGGACGTCCAATCACCACTCTTGTCATCCCCATACTGAACCCGGAGAAAAAACAGCTCTCCTATTCAGGGGAAAAACGTTCTAAAAGCACCACATACACAGATGTTTATCAGGGTTATATATATATCGACACTAAATTCCCACTTTCAAACATCTCTCCCCACACAGTCTCGATAGCCAAAATATGTGTGGAACTCATGGCTTCTCAAATGCTTCACCGCCAGTTCAGAAAAGGCGTTATGGTGGACAAGACAACGGGGATCATGAACAGGCACTATTTCCTGAAGGAGCTAAAACGTAAGATGTCCCACTTCCGCCAGGGGAAAAACAATATCCTTTTTCTCATGGCTGATATCGACCATTTTAAGAAGATAAACGACAGATACGGCCATCAGCGGGGAGACAAAGTGCTGTATAAGATAGCTCAGACACTAAAAAAAGGAATACGCAAGGACGATCTTCTGGGACGTTACGGAGGAGAAGAGTTTATTGCTGTGCTTTTCAACATATCACAGAGAGAGGGAAAGCTCAAGGCAGAGCAATTGAGACGTTCCATTGAAAGTTCAAAGATCATATCAGGTTCAAAACTCACTGTGAGCATCGGCGCCACCTTCTTCCCTGAAAATTCCGAATGGATCAATATCCTTATCAACCAGGCGGACACAGCGCTTCTCCTGGCAAAAAAAGAGGGGCGGAACAGGGTTGTCTTCTGGGACAAGGAACTGAAATCCGTGGAAGCGCAGAAAGATCCCCTTTACGGCATAATAACAGATGACTTTTCACGTTCCGAGACTGTTATCAGAAACCTCCTTGAGTATCTGGAATATAAAGCCGACAATCCCACAGATTCCTTTGTGGAGATGGTAAAAAGACTGAAAGTCTCCATTCCGTACAAATACTGTCATTATGAACTTACAGGAGGCAAACAGAAGGTCGCCCATTCAAACAAGGGATATCTCCCCGGATCGCCTGCATACAGTCATAAAGGGGGGAAAGTGGAGATCAACTGGGCTTACAGCAAAAAAGACGGTTCCCCGCTGTATCAGGACCTCATCTACACTGTTTCCATGGATAAATACAAAGGACACATCGTCTTTTCATCTCCGGTGACTGAATCTGATTACGGGGAAGGCCATTTCAACCTTATAGAACGTTTTTGCAAGATATGGGAATGTAAGATCTAAAGCCCGAAACTGTAGGGATCGATATCTGTAAAGATCCTGGACGATAATGTTTCGCGAAATGTCCCGGCTATTTGTATCAGACGGCTCACTTCTCTGCGGCTGCGGCACTTCACCACAAAATATGACCTCTATCGGTCTGTTTTCTTCTGTATCTCCCAACTCCCTCCGGATACACGTCCCCCCTGGGCAAACTCTTCATCAAGCAGCGACTGAGCCACCCGTGTCTCCCTCTCAAGGGAAGACCTGTCTCTGTTTTCCAGGATGATCCGCACGAGACGGTTAAAGGGAGGATAGGAGAGCTCCTGCCTTATGGCGGATTCCCTTCTATAGAATTCTCTGAAATCATGTTCCAGGGCGCTTTGCAGCACATAGTGTCCCGGAGAATATGTCTGTATAAGGGAGACCCCTGGTTTTCTGCCCCTTCCCGAGCGTCCTGTCACCTGGCTTATCAACTGATATGTGCGCTCATTTGCCCTGAAATCGGGAAGGTTCATCATGCTGTCCGCATTGACCACGCCCACCAGCGTCACATTTTCAAAATGTATTCCCTTTGCTATTATCTGAGTCCCTATAAGGATGTTTCCCCTGCCTCTGCCAAACGCCTGGAACACCTGTTTTACTGTCTCAAAATTTCTTGTGACAGACCCGTCCACGCGCAGTATCTCCGCTTCAGGTATGAGTGACTGTAATTTTTCAGCCACTTTTTCCGTGCCAGTCCCCCTTTGTTCAAAATCCCGGCTTCCGCATTCTTCACATGCATATTCACCTGGTTCCACTGTATATCCGCAAAGATTGCATCTGAGCAGCCCCTCTGTCTTGTAATTTGTCAGCATTTTTGAACAATGCCTGCATTGCGCCGGAGCTCCGCATTTTCTGCAGATAAAATGAGTATCATAACCCTTCCTGTTCAGAAAGATAATCGACTGCTCCCCTCTGGAGATACGCTCTCTGATCCCGGCGAGCATCCTTTCAGAAAAAGGATACAGTTTTCCCCCCTGAAACACATCCTTTGATATGTCCACTATATCCACCCGGGGGAGCACCGCGTCGCTGTAACGGTTTTTTATCTCATGAAGCATGTACTTGCCGTTCACGCTGTTGTAGTAAGATTCCATGGAAGGAGTGGCGCTTCCTAATACCACCGGCACATCTTCTATCCTTGCACGGTAGACCGCCGTGTCTCTGCCGTTATAACGCGGGGTCTCATCCTGTTTAAATGTGCTTTCATGTTCTTCATCCACTACGATAAGCCCAAGACCCGGCAGAGGAGCAAAGACCGCGGATCTGGGACCCACTACTATGGTGCCGCGCCCTCTTCCTGCACGAAACCAGGCCCTGTTTCTCCTGGCGGGACTCATATATCCATGGGTCAATACCACTCTTTCACCGAACGCGGCTTTTATCCGCTCGAGAAGATGAGTGGTCAAGGCGATCTCAGGCACGAGATATATGACGTCACGGCCTTCTCTGATGACTTCCTCCATGATCTTCATGTAAAGCTCTGTCTTCCCGCTGCCTGTCACACCATGTATGAGATGCGCGGAAAAGCCCCGTATCCCTTTCTTCAATATCTTCTGAAAGACCTGTTCCTGTTCAGCGCTGAGCCGGATATCTCCCCCTGAAAATCCCGGGATTTCTTCTTCGGGTTCTCTTGTCTCTTTGGATACCAGTCCTTTATCCATCAAGGCCCTGATAATACTTCCTTTAAACTCAGATAAAGGCGCTTCGCCCCCCATGGATATTAAACGGTGCAGCTCACGGCGCTGGGCGTGGGCTCTTTTTTCGATTTTTTCACAATCTTTCTCTTCTGTTGTGACATACTTTACCTCACCGCTGCGCCGAACGGCATGTACAGCCGTTATTAATCCTTCCTGTATCATTTTATTAAACTCTTTTTCTCCCATGCCGGAGTCTTTCAGGAACTCCCTTTTCTCAAAAGAACCGCCTATATACTTATCTCTTTCTTCATCAAATCCGGTTGTATTGGAGACAAAACGGTATTTTTCCACTGTCTTCAGACCGCTTCCAGGGGGATATAAAAGAGAAAATACGCGCCCTGCATCTTCATCATAATATTCTGATATCCATTGCGCAAGCCGCACCATATTATGAGAAGCCGCAGGCTCCACGGCTCTGTAGACAGCCCTGATATTTTTCACTCCATCGGGGGGTATTGTGTCGATCTCTTTGATAAATCCATTTTTTTTCGTCTTTTTAAAGGGCAGAACAGCCCGCATGCCCGGTCTGAGCTCCATACTCCCGGGGATCTTGTAAGTAAACTCCCTCCCCGGCATGTCTGGAAAGACAACGGTGCAGAATGAGGAGTTTTTCATAACATCTTTCTGTAGGCTTCCAGAATCTCTTTAAACCGCTGTTTATCCTTGGTGATATCTCCCGATGAAAGATAATCGATAATGCCTTCGGGTTTATTCTTCAGCTCTATCTTCTCTCTTATCCTTATAAGTTGTCTCACTGTGCCTTTATTGCCGTCTATGATATGTGTGCCTTGGGGAAAAAACAGACTTATATCATGGCGGAAATAGGGAAAGTGTGTGCACCCGAGGACCACCGTCCCGTATATATCCATGTCCATCCCTTTAAAAGATCTCTCCAGATAAGCGCGCGCTTCGGGTCCTCCCAGGACCTTATTTTCCGCAAGTTCTACCAGCCCCGGAAGAGCCACTGAATCAACGATGCCCCGGGCATCTATTTGAGATACCAGTGTATTGAATTTTTTTTCCTTTAATGTGAGTTCCGTGGCCAGGACAAGCACCCTCTTGTCTCCGCGGGGGTGGAATTCAAGAGCTGGTTTCACTGCGGGTTCCATCACGATTACAGGGAACGGGGATATCTTCCTCAGTCTGCCCGCCGCAGCGCTGGTGGCTGTATTGCATGCAAGAAGAAGAATATCGACCTTATGGTCTTCTTCGATATGGGCAACTGCCTCGTTGACCAGTTCCGCCACTTCCTGTTTTGTCCTGCAGCCGTATGGTACATTGCCGGTATCGGCGTAATAAAGAAAATGTTCCCTGGGGAGAGCCTGTGCGGCTTCCGCCAGCACTGTAAGTCCTCCCACTCCCGAATCAAAAACCACGATCATGTCTGCTTAACGCTCCGTCTGTTAACACAACGGAGAGGGTGGGATTCGAACCCACGGTAC
>CAZGIO010000040.1:747-12033 GCA_964525975.1 uncultured bacterium | reverse complement strand
CGTGTCTATACCACGGGCCCCGACACAACATCATATAACGAATATCCCCCAGGTGGAGGACATTACTACTACAAAGTCCGCGCAGTGGGAGACAACAACAAATCGCTTTTTTCCACTGTGGCTCAGGAGGAGTTTGTCTACATCGAAGGTTATATGGTGCCCAACGATGTCATCTGGGGTCATATGAAGGTATATGCAGTGACAGACGGCTATGAGATGGTGCCCGGTGATATGTACATAAAGGTTGATGGCGGAGCGGCTCAGTATGCTTTGGCGTCAACATCACAAGATGACTTGTTCCAGAGCGGGCAGACGTTTAATGAACTGCAGTTTACAGATGGTTCTCATACTGTGGAGATCTTCCATATGGATGAAGCGTATGAGACAATTTATCTCGTACAGGGAAGTCTCTATCCCGGTGAGACGATGAGCGTCTGCGGATGTCTTTTTACAGCGGGACAGGCTGGCGAAGCCCTGATATATAGCCCTGAAAAGAGAGAACTTCCAGATGATGCTGCGGTTCTCTTCGCAGTTAAATTCAGAAATGGGATGTCTTGCGACTTTAATGTCAAGAGTGTCGCTGGACACAGAATGGATCTCTATAGACTGGAGAACGGCAACTGGGTGATGGTGGAAAAAGCTGATACAGAGGGGATATACGCCGCTGTTTCCACCGGTATTCCAGATGAACTGATCATTGTCGGGAAGAAACTAACCAACTTCCCCAATCCCTTTAATCCTTCAACTGAAGTGGTGTTTACCATGGAGGCTCCGGGGATTGCCAGGCTTGAGATCTATGATTCAAGAGGGCGGAAGATCAGGACTCTCGCCGAAGGTGAATATCCCCAGGGGGCGAATGTTGTCATCTGGGACGGCAGGGACAGCAGAGGCGCCGAGTGCCCGTCTGGAGTCTATTACTGCAGATTCACAGAAGGGGGAAAACAGACTGTCAATAAGATGGTGCTTCTGAAATAAATATAAAGGGAGGGGTTTTCCCCTCCCTTATCAAAATATTTTATTTAAATAAACATATTTAAGGCATTATGAAGTCAATAACCATTGATTATTACAAATAATTAGATTATTATAAAAAGAAAAGGAGGTTTTTATGCGTTTTAAATTGGTTGTAATGCTGCTGATTGTTCCTTTTCTTCTTATTTCCGTAATGGATGCGAAAAACATACATCTCAAAGGGGGGTTCAGTGTGCTTACCTACGGGTTCACTGCTGGAGCTGAAGTTGATATACAGAAGTTTCATATTGAAGCCGGGGGATTTACAGGCATAGTTGACGAAGGATTTTATATTAATTTCACCAGGAGTGTCGGAGGTGATTTTTTAAAACTCGGCGGACAGTATAAATCATTGAAGACACATGACGAACTGCTGACATTCGGACTTGCAGAAGAAGAGACGGAATATAATGTCATTGGCGGAGTCATCGAGGTCTCCATATTCAGGAAGTTTTTTCTGAAGCCTTATCTCAGGGGCGAAGTGATGAGTTATAACCCCGTGGACGAGGGGCGTGACAGTTTTACCGGGCTGAATGTCTGTTTTGGCATCTCCATCTGATCTTATATGCGGGGCTATGTCCCCGCTTTTTCAAATCTTTCTAAATTTGTAATACCCAATTATTTTGTTATACTGTTTAAAAGTATAAGGGGGTTAAATGAAAAATACAAAAATATTAAGGTGGACTGTCCGCTTAGCAGTCCTGGCGGCTGTGACAATGTTGGCTGTTATGCATCAGGTGAAGGGTGGAGGCCCTTCAGGCGTTGCCAATCTGCATACAATATGCCCCCTGGGCGGGCTTGAGACTCTTTACAAATTTATTTCAGAAGGGGGTTTTATCGCGAAGCTTGCGGAGTCAAACATCATACTGATAGCCGCAGTACTGCTGGTAACAGTTTTCTTTGGCCGTTTTTTCTGCGGGTGGATCTGCTCACTGGGGACTTTGCAGGATATTTTCTCAAAAGCCGGGGAGAAATTGGGTATAAGTAGAGTGAAAGTTGCTGGAAGATGGGACAGATTTCTCAGGATGATAAAATTCCCCGTTCTTTTAGCCATGATATATCTAACCTGGAAGACAGGGACTCTGATCATAAGCAAAGCAGACCCATTTGCAGCTTACGGTCATATACCCGCGGGCTGGGCTGAACTTGCCGAAGGATATTTAGCGGGCTTTATTATTCTCATAGTTTCCCTGGCGGGATCAATTTTTATCCCCAGGCTTTTCTGTCGCTACCTCTGTCCGTTAGGGGCGTTGATACAGATCATGTCATACACAAGATTATTCAGGATAAATCGGGATAATAAGACATGCATTTCCTGCGGCAAATGCGACAAAGTCTGTCCCGTTGATATTGAGGTCTCGAAGAAAGAAACATTATCCGGGGGTGAGTGCATCACTTGTTATGAATGTGTGGAGGCTTGTCCCACTGAACCCAACGCCCTAAGCACCAGACTCTTCGGCATACAGGTCAAACCTTTGGTTGCGGCTGTTATGGCACTTATCCTGTTTTTCGGTATTATTGGCATGACAAGGGTAACAGGTATATGGAAACAGCTACCTCAGAGCAGTGAAGCTGTATTATCCGGAGATGTTGACAATATAAGGGGATGGATGTCATTGTCGGATGTGTCGGAGGGATTTGGATTGGACATTGAAGAGATATATGAAGCCACTGGGCTGGACAGAGACTTGATAAATCCCGATATACCGTTAAAAGAGATGGATCCTATCCTAAAAAAGCAGGGAATGGATCTGGATCATTCTGATATCAAGGAGATCCTTATGGAACTGGCCGGGAGAGAAGAGCTGATCAGCGGCAGCATGACCCTCACTGATATTGCCCGAAAACTCGAACTGTCACTGGATGAGGCACGGGAGATGCTGCATGTCCCCGGTCTGCCCGATGATCTGCCGTTACGGGACCTTAAGGATGAATACGGTTTCGATATGAATGAGATCCGCGAAGATGCTTTGCGGTATAAAGCCCACAAGGAACATGACTGCGCAAACTGTCCGGGCTGTTAGCTGAAACAAATACGTGCCGTTTACGTGTCTATTATCTGTTGATAACAGAAAGGATGCGTGTATGTTGAAGAAAATCGGTTTATACTGTTTGTTTTTGCTGTTTATAGCCGCATGCGGCCAGAACGATGTTGTGAAAAACGGGTCTCAGCCGGTTTCCGGTATCGTCAAGGCGCAAGTAGTGTCTCTTTTCAGAGCCGATGAGACGGCAAGGAACAATGTCTTTTACTCATCGGCATATTATAAAGGCAGATATTATTACCTTGAACGCCGCGCGGAAAAATATGTGATCCATGTAAAAGACCTTCAGGGGTGTCTCCTGGATAAGATCGAGATCCTCAAGGGGAAGGGCCCGGGCGAAGTCATGCATAATGTGGGCATCAGGATCCACAATGAAAAGATCTATTTTTGTGACCTTGTGATGCGGCGCATGAACATATATGACCTAAAAGGTCAATATCTTGATGAGGTGTCCTTAAACGAAAAGACAGGTAACCCCTGGTCCTTTGACGTCACAGACGACGCTGTCTATTTTGCCGGCACCATGAAAGTCCTGGTCTCAAAACTGGATCTCAAGACCGGGGATATCATCTCCATTCCCATGGAGCGGGAGTATCAGCCTGGACGTTTCGACGGAGGGACACTTACTGTGAACAAGAAGACCGGAGATGTCTTTCTGGGATATTTCAGTCAGCCTTACCGCATTGAAAAATTTGATTCCGATCTGAACCGTATCATGAGCATCACAAGGAAGGGCATGGAACAGTACGATAATCCCGAATATTTCAGAAATGAAGTGACCGATGGTGTCAGGGGCTCCTTTGTGGTCTCCTCTCTGAGAAACGACGGCAAATACCTTTATTCAGCAAACCCCAACGGCCAGGAATATAATAAGGAGTGGTCATATCTTCCCATTGACTGTTTCATCGATGTCTATGACTTGGAGAGTGGGCGATATGTGAAGCAGATCGTATTTGATAAGCCTGAAAAGGTGGAGGGACAGCATGTTATAGTGGATATCAGGGAAGGGAAGATTTTCTCTCTACTGGTGGATCACGGCTGCGCTTCCAGGGAATTATATCCCGAAGAGGAGAGCGGGTTTTCTGCCTCTGTGGTGGTAATGGAGTTGTAAAAAACTTTTGACAACGGCGTTTCCACATATACACTTTCTCTGAAAGGAGCAAGGATGAGGCATATTCTGTTTATTGCAGCAGGGGGAGGCGCCGGTGCTGTCTTAAGGTATCTTCTTTCGGCGTTTGTCAACGGAAGGCTGCGGTCTTTTTTCCCATGGGGCACGTTTTCAGTGAATGTTATCGGATCGTTTCTAATAGGGCTGCTTTTTCCACTGCTTTCTGAGAAGATCCCTTCCAGCGCTTTGAGGGCGTTTTTTATAATAGGTTTTCTAGGGGGGTTCACAACATTTTCATCTTATGCCCTGGAATCGGTGAACCTTCTTATGGAAGGTGAAGCGGGGCTTGCTGCGGGCAATATGCTGTTGAACAATATTTTTTGCGCCGCAGCGGCCTTTGGTGGTATAATGGTATCAAGGATGCTTTTTTTCACAGGGGAATAGGAGGGCATGTCATGGGGTATCTGATGATGAAGGTCTATTTCAGTGAAGATGACAGGATAGAGAAAAAACCCGCCCACGAATGGCTCATAAAGAAAGCCATGGAGATGGATATTGAAGGCGTCACAGTTGTGAGAGGCATAGCCGGGTACGGCAAGCGCAATAAGATACATACCTCAAAGATCGTTTCACTGTCCGAGGAACTGCCTCTTGTGGCTGAGATCGTGGAAGAGAGTGAAAAGATCCGCAGATTTGCCGGGACTGTGCGTGAGCGTATGAAAGGCGGTCTGGTGACTGTCCTGGAAATCGATGTGATGTAACATCTATATGTCATGGAGGTTGATATGAAGAAGGCCCTGGTTATAGTATTATTTCTTTTGATGCTCACATTGTCCTCATGCGTGCCCGGGAGAGGGAAATATGTGGAAGATAAAGCGGGTTTCTGGCCCGGTGTTTGGCATGGAGCCATCGCGCCTGTGACCATGGTAATCGGCATCTTCGACAAAGAGACACGCATCTATGAGACGGATAACAAAGGACGGGGATATGATATCGGTTTCATCATCGGGATATTCCTCGTATGGGGAGGATCATCGTCTCACTGCTATTACAGAGGACGGCGCCGTTAATCGGTGGATACGCGGTTTTTGAAGTGGGGGCTGTCGCCCCATTCGCCGTAATGGACTTCTTCACCGATAGAGAGGATGTTCTCTTCCAGGTTGTTGCGCTGTTCCTCGGCGTTCTCATCCATTCCGGGTTTGTTCTGATAGAGCTGATAACCTGTCCTGTAAGCCAGGTCTGTGACATTGGGCATGATGATATTCGCGCCTGCTTTCAGTCCCCGTTCACGGCCTTCGGTGGATAATGCCTGGAGGGCCGTAGTGGATGCGATGTTCACGTCTTTCAGTACTATGCGGGTGAGAGCTATCATCTTGATCCCCAGTTCCAGTTGTTTTTCAGGATCAAATCTGCCCACTTGGCTTGCCATGGGCGTGTCTTCATGGACCACATAAGGGCCCATGCCGATCATATCGGCGTCGATCTTTTTGAAAAAGAGTATATCATCGGCGAGGTCTTCGGCTGTTTGTCCGGGAAATCCGATGAGGGCGCCTGTACCCACCTGATAGCCGGCGTCTTTAAGAAAGCCCAGGCATTCGCGACGCCGCTCAAAGGAATGGTCAGCGGGATGGATAGACTGATAGAGCTTCTTATTGGATGTCTCTATCCTGAGCAGATATCTGTGGGCGCCGGCGTCAAACCAGCGTTTGTATGTCTCAAAATCCTGTTCACCCAGTGATATTGTTATGCCCAGTCTGTCATTGGAGAGTTCTTTGATCTTTTTCAGTACGGATTCAACTTTGTTGATGAACCGGTCATCTGTGCGTTCTCCTGACTGCAGTACAAGTGAGCCGTAATTATGGTCATGACACCATTTGGCTTCTGAAAGGATCTCATCTTCTGTAAGTTCGTAACGGGGTGTGTTTTAATTGCGTTTTCTGCTACCGAAGTAGTAGCAGTCTTTAGTGCATATGTTTGAGAATTCGATGATCCCGCGGAAAAAAACACGGTTGCCCACATGTTTGAGCTTTATTTTATAGGCATATTCATAGAGTTGTTTGAGCAGCCCGGGATCTTCGAGTTTCAATACCTCGGAGATGGATGTCCTGTCAGGAGATTCTTCAATATGTTTCAACAGTCCCGTGAGTTCATTTTTGTTCATAGCCGGATCCTTTCAAACCGATGATACAGCGGATAGGGCTAAAAATCAAATGAAATATTATAAAAGTGGTAACAAAAGCGGTAATATTTATCCGCCATGCATTATCAGACGGTCTCTACGGCAAGGGTCTCGGACACTGTGGGCATATAGGTCCTGCGGACAAAAAGGCAGTGGCCTGGAGCCACGCATTCATAAAGCAGGTCAATAGGCGCCGAAAGAAAGCTCATGGTGCACCCGCATTCCAGGTTGACGATCATGCCATCAGACATCTTAAACACCAGAGGTTTGCTTTTCAGGATGCCCTTTGTGATGTTGATGCGGTACCAGCCCGGAGCGGTGACGATGGTGGCCTCTTCCCCCGAAGAGATCTGACGGATCTTTTTATCATTGAGTTCAATTGTCAAAGTCTCGTCAGTAAGCACGTTTGATCTATCCCGTCTGATTATAAAGTACGATTTTCCCGATACACTCATAATTTCACCTCTATTGTTTATACGTGCTGGAAGTAAAATTATTAACAAAAAAAAGACAAGTGGCATTGATATGGAGACAAGACGCATTATGGAGCGATGAAATGCTTATTGATTGACGTCAAATGATGAAAATGATACTATATTATCCAAGAGGCAATAGAGAAAGGGAGGATTAATATGATCGTCAAAAAATATACAGATGTGGCTGAAGACCTGGTCACAGTGGAAGGGGCCAAAGGGGCCTATATACGCTGGCTGGTATCGGATAAAGACGGAGCGCCTAATTTTGCAATGCGTCGTTTCAGGCTCGAAGCGGGAGGAAACACACCGCTCCATACACATGACTGGGAACATGAGATGTATGTGCTTGAAGGTGAAGGTGTCGTGGTCACCGATGAAGGCGAAAAACCAGTCTCCGAAGGCACATTCATGTATGTGGCTCCCGGAGAAAAACATTCTTTCCGTAATACAGGGGACAAAGAGATGTATTTTCTCTGCATGATCCCCCTGGTAAACAAACAGTGCTGAGGGGTTGAAATGAAAGTAAGAGCCAGATTTGCGCCGTCACCAACGGGAACGCTGCATGTGGGCAATGCAAGAAGCGCGTTGTTCAATTATCTTTTTGCAAGGCATCATAACGGAGTGAATATCCTCAGGATAGAAGACACAGACAAGGAGAGATCGACTGCCGAGAGTGAGAAAACGCTTATCGAAGCGCTTCACTGGCTGGGACTTGACTGGGATGAAGGTCCTGACAAAGGGGGCGACCATGGTCCTTACAGGCAGTCTGAGAGAAGGGATCTTTACAGAGAGCATGCGGAAAGGCTTGTGGAGGAAGGCAGGGCTTTTTACTGTTACTGCAGTGAAGAGGAGCTTGAGGAAAAACGGCAGAAAGCTATCGAGGAAGGGCGCATGCCGCATTACGACGGGCATTGCAGGCATCTTACTGATGACCAGAGAAAAGCTTATGAGGCTGAAGGCCGGAAGCCTGTGATCAGGTTTTATGTTGACAGCGCAAGAGAATATGCTTTTTTAGACCGCATACACGGGCGTGTGGATATGGGCGGCGGCACAGTGGGGGATTTTGTACTGCTGAGAAGCGACGGACTCCCTGTATATAATTATGCATGCGTAATCGACGACCATCTCATGGATGTGACCCATGTGTTCAGGGGCGATGACCATCTGTATAACACCTTGAGGCAGCTCATGATATATGAGGCGTTCAGCTGGGAGGCTCCTGAGTTTGCTCATCTTCCCATGATACTCGCTGCTGACAGATCAAAGCTCTCGAAAAGATCCGGGGCAAAGTTCACCTTTGTCAATGAGTTCAGGGAAGCTGGTTATCTTGTTGAAGCTCTCATAAACTATCTGTCTCTTCTGGGTTGGAGCCCTGAAAACGGAGAAGAGCTTATGACCATGGAACAGCTTAAAAAGTGGTTTGATGACTCACGGATCAATGCGAGTCCCGCTGTATTCGATCTTGACAAACTCACATGGATGAACGGCAAATACATCAGAGAAATTTGCGAAGAGACTTATCTTGAAAGGCTGAAGCCATTTTATGAGAAATATTTTTCTACGGATGAGGATACATATAAAAAAGCGGCGCTGTTTATCAGGCCTAAGCTGGAGACCCTTGATGATGTGGGGACCATGCTGAAGGGCCTGGTGCATGATACAGACGGCAGCCTTGATTTTGATTTTTCCGATGAAGCTGTAGAGATGTTTAACGAACTGGAAGGCGGGATGCTGATCTCGAAAGCCATGGAGTATATCAGAGATAGAGGCGCTCAGGATTTTGCAGCGCTGCTGGGTTTTCTCAAGACTGAGGCAGGAGCCAAAGGCAAGAAGCTGTACATGCCGTTGCGGCTTGCAGTGACCGGGCATGAGCATGGCCCTGACCTGGGAGGCATCTTCGGACTTCTGGGCGATGAGGAAGTGCTCAGACGGATGAATAGATTTCTTGAGAGGACATGATGATTATTTACGGCCGGAATGCAGTGACTGAGACCATGCGGTTCCATCCGGAATCCATAAAAAAGATATTTTTTCCCAAAGAGGACAAGCGCGCGGATAGCATGAGAAGCCGCGGCTTTACCGTTGAGTGTGTGGAGAGGTCTTATTTTATCGAGCAGTTCGGCCGTATTAAGCATCAGTGGACGGCGGCGGATATAAGCCCGGTAAAGATGAAGGATGTTTCGGATCTTGAAAAAGAGTCAGGCGGACAGTATATCCTCCTGGATTCAGTGCAGGATCCCCATAACCTGGGCAGCGTCATACGCACTGCATACGGAATGGGATTAAAAGGCGTCATCATAACCGGAGACAGGACGGCGGAAATAACTGCCTCTGTATATGCCACTTCATCGGGGTACGTGAACGCTCTGGATATTTTCAGGATGAAAAATCCCGCGGGGAACATCAAGCGTCTTAAAAAAGCCGGTTTCTGGATACTCACGGTGGACATGGACGGCGAACTGGAGCTTGGAACAAGTGAACTGGATTTGCCTCTTCCGCTGATCATATGCATGGGAAGCGAAGGGAAGGGCGTGCGAGAGACATACAGAAAGCTTGCTGACTACAGAGCTTCAATACCCCAGAGGGAAGGGTTTGATTCTTACAACCTTTCCGTGGCTTCTGCTGTGGTGATGTGGGAGATATCTAAGCAGTTAAAGCCGTAGTATCAGGATATTCCGTATTTTTCCAGTTTATTGTAAAGAGTCCTGCGGCTGATGCCCAGTATGCGGGCGGCTTTCATCTTATTGCCTCCGGCTTCTTTCAGAGCGTTTTCAACGGCGTTTTTTTCCAGGCTTTTCAGGTCCTGAGACAGATGTATGTGAGAGGGGCTGTCCACTTGGGAGACTCGGGGCCTGATCTGCTGAGGTATATCCCCTGGCATGATGATCCTGTTTCGTGACAATATGACCATGGATTCCATAAGGTTCTGCAGTTCTCTGATATTTCCAGGCCATGTATATGAGAGCAGTATGTCCATGGCTTCAGGGGAGATGCTTTCGCTGTTTTTGCCGTATTTGGACGCGAATTTTTTCAGGAACATATCTGCGAGAAAAACGAGGTCATCTCTCCGTTCTCTCAACGGCGGAAGGTGGACTTTGATGACATTGAGCCGGTAATAGAGGTCTTCCCTGAATGTCTGGTCTTTCATCATCAGCTCAAGGTCTTTGTTTGTTGCTGCGAGTATACGCGTGTCTGCTTGGCGATAAGTATTGGAGCCCAGGCGCTGGACTTTTTTCTCCTGGATGACTCTCAGCACTTTCGCCTGAAGGGTAAGGGGCATGTCACCTATTTCGTCAAGAAAAAGAGTGGAGCCGTGTGCGTATTCAAACTTCCCCGGACGGGGTATAGCCGCTCCTGTAAATGCTCCTTTTTCATACCCGAAGAGTTCCGATTCCAGGAGTGAATCTGGGATTGCGGCGCAGTTCATGGCCACAAGTTCTTTTTCAGCCCGTCTGCTGTGAGCATGGAGCAGGCTTGCGATCACTTCTTTCCCCGTGCCGGTCTCTCCGGTGATAAGTACAGAGGCGTCTGTGGGAGCCACCTGCTTTACCAGTTCATAGACCGCCTTCATGGCAGGCGACGCTGCGGCAAAAACACCGTCCCGGACGGTGTCTCCGTAACGAGGGAGGTCAATCTGCCGTTTATCCTTCAGGAGATAGATCAGCTCTTCGATATCAAAGGGTTTCCGAAGCTGGTATATCTCATGTTTTGACGACAGCGGCATACTGGTCCCTTCAACGGGAGTGATGATAATGATCTTCGTCTTTTTTTCAAGGATGTCCATACGGGTTAGAAAATCTTGGATCTGGCCTGTCTCGTAATTGGGGTCGAGAATTACAGCGTCGGGTTGTGATTCCACGACGGATGCATCATCAAAAGCTCCAAGTATCGTCTCTATCCCGTCATGCTGAAAAAGCGGGTCGAAAAAAATAAGGTCTGAAGGATTATCGGTGACAAAGAGCACTTTCACGGCGACACCTGATCCTCATATGTGAGAGAGGGTTGTCCCTCTCGGCGCAGGGGGATGGAGATATTCACCACTGTCCCTTCATCCATGATGCTGGAAACCGATATGGTTCCCAGATGGTTGTAGATGATCCTTGCTGAGATAGTAAGTCCCAGTCCTCTCTGTTCCTCTTTTGTGGAGTAGAAAGGTTCGAAGATGGAATGTATTTCTCTGTATGAGATCCCTTTGCCATGGTCGCTTACAGAGATATAGAGGCTGCTCTCATCATGTTCAGCCCGGATCGTGATATTATCACCTTCATCTGAAGCTTCCACGGCGTTGGCTATGATATTTGAGAGAGCCTGCTGCAGTGAATTGAAATTGCCCAGCACTGAGGGCAGATTGTCAGGTATATGAAGCGATATGGAAAGGTCTTTATCTTCTGCGTTGTATTTAAAAAGCTGCAGTGATTTTTCTATGAGTTCTGCAGGTGAAAAGCGTTTGAAAAGATAAGGGTTGTCTGT
>CAZGIO010000040.1:0-643 GCA_964525975.1 uncultured bacterium | reverse complement strand
TGGCCTTTGCATTGGCAACTCTGTTTTTTCAGATAGGAAGCGGCTGTCTCTTCAGCGAGCCTGATGAAATTGTGCATACGCTGGAGCGGGTTGTTTATCTCGTAGTTAAGAAATGTGAGCATGTTGTTCATGTAGTTTATATTGTCGCTGATGGATTTTCTTACGGCATAGATGTCTGTAAGGTCCGTGATGAAGAAGAGGAGAAGTTCATTAGCAGCAACGGGTTCCCGTATGACCCTGAGTATGCGTTTGTTGTGGCGGATGATGGAACTGCTGTTATATTTGTTTTCCTGTTCCCTGAACATCGGGGACTCCGTGGATATGTTTTTCAGGTTTTTCAGGTCTCTGTCTGCTTCGAGAAAAGAGCGGGCTTTCTCATTGATAAAAAGTATAGTCCCGTTGAAGGAAGCGACTATGATGCCCTCAGAGGAGCCTGAGAGTATTTCCCTGAACACCCCGTTTTCTTTTTCGATGTGGCTTATGATATTCCTGATGTTCTCAGAGGACAAACTGTCTATATCTTTGTCAAGAAACGAACTCATTTGTTTTGATTCCATACACCTAATTATATTATATAAGGGAATAGTGTCAACTTCAAAGAATCTCCCCCAGTGGCGGGAGTCACAGGCAGTCTGAATGGAAT
>CAZGIO010000039.1:0-12252 GCA_964525975.1 uncultured bacterium | reverse complement strand
CGAGGCCACCCTGGTGGGTGATGAAAAAGAAATACGGGAGACATGCAAAAAAGAGAACTTCGATGTGAACAGGTTCCGTATTGTGCATGAGCCTGTGGATGTGAAAGCCGCGGCTAAGGCTGTGGAACTTATCAATGCTGGAGAAGGCGACATCATAATGAAAGGCCTCTTGAGCACAGATAAATATATGAGAGCCATATTGAACAAGGAAAAAGGACTCATGAACAAAGGCGCCGTACTGAGCCATGTCACTGTAGTGGAATGTCCCAGTTATCATAAGCTGCTTATCGTGGGAGACGTGGCCATACTGCCTCTGCCTGACTTGAAGCAGAAAGTCGCCATCACAAACTATCTCATAAAGACAGCCCATTCACTGGGTAACGAAAGGCCCAAAGTGGCTCTTCTCGCAGCTTCCGAACAGGTGCTGCCCAAAATCCCCGCGAACATGGACGCTGCACTTATCACGAAGATGGCTGAACGGGGCCAGATCAAGGGCGCTGACGTTGACGGGCCCCTGGCTCTGGACCTTTGTATTGATCCCGAATCTGTTAAGATAAAAAAGATCCCGGGCCCTGTGGCAGGGGACGCAGACTGTATTGTCTTCCCGAACATTGAAGCGGGTAATGTCTTCTACAAAACCAACACTAAACTCATGGGAGCGAACCTGGGCGCCATCGTGGCCGGAGCCAGAGTCCCCGCGATACTTTCATCCCGCGGTGACAGTGTGGATGTTAAGATGTACTCCATCGCGCTTGCAGCGCTTTTTGCCTGAGGGGATATTGTGATCCGCAAGCTCAGTGAAATAGCAGAGGTACTGAAAAAGAGAAAAATAGTGAAGAAGATCGCCGTTGCCTGCGCCGAGGACCCCAATACCGTGGGGTCACTCGGCAGGGCGGCGGAAGAGGGATTTGCCATACCCGTCATGTATGGCGACAGGGAGAAGATCGAGAAGACAGCGGCGCAGAACGGTGTGTCCCCTGATCTTTTTACAATCGAACATGTGCCTGATCCCGTGGAAGCGGTCTATGCCGCCTTGAAAAGCGTCAAAGAGGGTGAAGCTGATGTGCTCATGAAAGGGCTTGTGGGAACGGACAAGTTCCTCAGAGCTGTCCTTGACAGAGAAAAAGGGCTGCTTCCTCCCAAAGCTGTCATGAGTTATACATGCGCTTTGGAACTGCCTGAGTATGACAAGCTTCTTTTTGTCTCAGACACTGCGGTGCTCCCTTTTCCCGATTTGAAACAGAAAAGGGCCATGATCGACTATTCCGTTGACATGGCAAGAAAAATGGGAGTGGAGACTCCCAGGGTCGCCCTTATCGGCGCTTCAGAAAAAGTCAGTCCCGCTATGCCCAATTCCCTGGATTATGCGGCGCTTTCAGCTATGAATAAAAGAGGAGAGATCCGCGACTGCATCGTCGACGGGCCCCTTGATATCTTCTGCGCCTGCGACCCTGAAGCTCTGGAGATCAAAGGTGTCAAGACCCCCATAGAGGGAAAGGCGGATGTGCTCATCTTCCCTTCACTTGAAGCATGCAATGCTTTTTATAAAGGGCTTATGCTCTTTGCCAGGGGTGAACTCGCAGGCATGATACAGGGGACTGAAAAACCCGTGGTGGTCATGTCCAGAAGTGAAAGCACTGCGTCAAAGTTTTATTGCGTGGCTCTTGCCTGCCTTATGTCTGAATAACGGACGGGGGCGGAAGCCCCTGTTCCATTTTTCGCTTTATTAATGGAAAAATCATGATATAATTCAGTGGAAAAAAATTAGGATGTTTCTTATCCTTCGTTTTTCATAATTATTTTTATGAGGGGGTTGATTGAATATGCTTAATACATTAAGGTCGAAACAGAAATCTATTTTGTGGTTCCTGGTCTTAATCATCACACCTGCGTTTATTATATGGGGCGCTGGGTCGGGGGACTCCGGTACAGCTTCACCAGGTGTGGTCGCCAAGATAAACGGCGAAAAAATATCTTACAGTGAGTTTTATCCTGTGTATTCAGCGTCATATGAGAAGATGCTGAAGTTCTATGAGAATTACATGGGTGTGGTCTCAAAGGAACAGAAAGAGGCTATACATAAACAGGCGGCGGCTGAAGCTGTCTCTCAGCTGGTGAATAACCATCTCCTTATGGAATACGCTGAGAAAGCGGGGATCACCGTAAGCGCCGAAGACATCAAAGATGTATTGCGCCAGTATGACGTCTTCAAGACAGACGGAGTCTTTGACGAGTCCAAATGGACCGCATGGCTGCAGAACACCCCTGCTGATAAGATCACTGAGATAGAGGAGAGTTTTTCCAGGGATATACTTACACGAAAAGCTCTGACATACATGCGCGACAGCATCGTGGTCTCTGAGCAGGAAGTGAAAGACTTTTATCTGAGCAGGAACATGAGACTGAATTTCACCTATGCCTCAGCCGACTATAAAGATTATATGGGCGCTGTTCCCGGGGAAGAGGAACTGAAAGCTTATTTCGAGGTCAAACAGGAGAACTTCAGAGAACCTGCAAAAGTCACAGTGGAGTATGTGGGTGTTTCCCCGCAGCAGATACTCACGGACTATGAAGTGAGTCAGAAGGAAGCGGAAACATATTTCGACAAGAACAAAGACCTTTATGAGCGTGACGAAGAAGTAAACGTTGAATATATAAAGGTTAAAGCGGGAGAATATACAGATTCGGTATATGTCTCTTCCGCCGAAGTCAGAAAATATTACAATGAACATAAAAGCGAGTTCAATAAGGGACGCCGCATAGCTCTTTCCTATATCAAGATAAATGAGAAGGACGCCGCGGGATTTGAGATCACTGATACAGACAGAAAAAGTTACTATGAACAACACAAAGAAGAATACAAGGTCAAGGACACAGCCCGCGCCAGACACATTCTGATATCTGTGAACGAGGATATGTCAGACAAGGAAAAAGATGAGAAGATGGCCCTGGCGAAGGAGCTTCTTAACCGGGCAAAAGGCGGAGAGGATTTTGCAGCCCTGGCCAAAGAGTATTCCGAAGGCCCCACTGGAAGCAGAGGGGGAGACCTGGGTTACTTTGAGCGCGGGAACATGGTCAAAGCTTTTGACGATGCTGTGTTCAACAAGATGAAAGAGGGCGATGTTTACGGCCCTGTTGAGACGAGATACGGATACCATATCATCAAACTTGAGGATCTGGAACCGGAACATTACTCCAGCCTTGAAGAGGATTCAGTTGCCACATCAGTGGACAACGCCATTACAGCCATGAAGAGAAAATCCGCATTGTCTGAAAAGGAAAACGAGATCGGCAATATGGTAAAAGCCGGTGCCAGGATGGCTGATATAGCCGCGGCGGTGAACGGCGAGCTTAAAAAAAGCAGACTGCTCACACAGGAGGATTTCCGCAAGCAGATATCACCGGACGGTGAATTTGCCAAGATGACATACGCAGCAGCCAAGGGGATGGTCGTAGGGCCTCATATCACCGGCAGCGAGCTGCTTGTTGCCAGGATCATCGCCGATGAAGATGAATATATTGCTCCTCTCACAGCGGTAAGGGGAGAGATAGAAGATATATTGAAAAATGAAAAGGCATTTGAAAAAGCGCTGAAAAAAGCTGAACGATATGCTGAATCCATGAAGACAGCAGGGGTTGACGCATTCAGGCTGAAAGCCAAAGAGTTCGGAGCAGTGGCTTTCCAGACCGGATTCTTCCAGGGCGCTTATGACACATTCGTGCCGGGATTCGGATATGACAGGAACTTCAAGAGGATGGCGTTTGCCCTTAAATATGATGAAGTATCTCCTCCTGTTAAAGTGCAGGACGGATACGCTGTCATGAGGCTTGTGGAAAAGCGCAGCGGATATATGCCGAAATTCAGCGAAGTGAAAAGCCGCGTCATGCAGGACATAAAACTTGAGAAAGCCTATGGCGACCTTCCCAAGATCGCCAATACGGTGAGGAAAGAAGCCCTGGGGGAGAATTTCGCCGGGGATACCCTGAAACGTTACAATATCCGTGTCCAGAAGACCATGCCGTTCCACAAAGGCAATATGCCTGCTGAATTCAGCAGGACAGTCCAGCCCCAGGAACTTGAAAAGGTCATGGAGAGGCTCTTTGAAGCAAAGGAAGGCTATGTGCTTAAGCCTTTCAGGGCAGGGGCCACATATTATGTCATGAAAGTGACTGAAACAGCTGAAAGCTACATCAGAGATTATGCCGATGTGAGACCGCAGCTTATCACCATGTATATGGAAGAGAAAGCCAGAGAGACAGCGCGGGAAGCTTTGAAAAACACAGCGCCTTTCACTGTAAGAGCGGTGGAAGCTTCCAAGCCTTATGAAGGCCTGACCATAGACCAGCTCAAAGAGATAGCAGCTGCAGCTGATAAGGGATCCACATATGTGGAGACCGTAAACGGCAGGATATATTATGTGAACAATATAGAGATAGATCAGAACGTGCTAAATGAGATGACAGAAAGCGATGTGAAACAGGCGCGTATCACACTGGAAAACAGCAAGTATGAATCCCTGGTGATGAACTGGATCGAAAAGAGAAGAGAAGACAGCAAGATCGCCGTCTATATAGACTGAGAATAAATAAAAGGATAAAAAAAAAGGGGCGTTTTAAACGTCCCTTTTTTTTTGTATATAAAACTATTTTATTTGATCTCCAGGTCGGCAAGACAGTCTCTAAGGAGCCTGAACGCGGTGATCTCGTTCTGGCGTACCGCTTCAGAAGATATGCCCAGAAGGTCACCGGTCTCTTTTAGAGAATGCTTTTCACCGTCCACAAAACCGAACCGGTATTTGATGATGAACTTTTTCTTCTGAGGGAGGCCTTCCACAGCTTTGTTGACAAGTGATGCGGTCTCCTCTTTGAGAAGGGATTCCTCAGGGGTCTCTTCGTCGTTTAATGCGAGTATGTCACCCAGTATGGAATAGTCGTTCTTGTTCTTTATGGGAGAATCCAGTGAAAAGAATGAAGATGGTATCTCCTGCTAAAGTTTGTCCGCTTTTTTCTGTTCGTCTGCTGTAAGGTCCCTTGATGTGTATTTATACTTAAAATAGTTGTGCATCTTGTTCAGGGGCACTCTGATTAGGTTCTTCTTATTATATATGGCGCGCTCGATCTGGTTGCGTATCCACCAGCAGGAATATGTGGAAAACTTGTATCCCAGGGAAGGATCAAATTTCTTTGCGGCCTTGATAAGGCCTATGTTGCCCTCCTGGATGAGATCTTCAAATGATATACCGCTTTTGATGTATTTCTTTGCGATGGAGATAACGAGTTTCAGGTTGGATTCCACCACTTTATTGTAGCGGTCATGGTCTTTTTCATTGATTAAAATGTCTTTAAGCTGTTCAAATGTTATCTCGTCTTTAGTTGATACGTCCTTGAAATAATCCTTAATCATAAAACCTCCATTCGGTAATATATTAAGCATTATCCGTGCCAAAACGTAAAACGTGCAATATTTAATGGTTAAGGATCGGCCCTGAATATAGGAGTTGTAAAAAAACACAACAAATTGTTAAAATATATAATGCAGATATAAGCGAACGGCGTTCATTATTTTATTTAAAGAGCCACTTTTCGCTTGACAATCAATCTCTCATTATATAGTCTTTTCCCTATGAGAATTGATTTGAGGACAGTTAAAAAAGAGCCCCAGCTCTTTGAAGAGAGCATACAGACAGATATCCCGGAAGTAAAGGGAGAAGTATCCGCCGCGGTTAATGTCCGCAGGATACTTGGAGGATATGAGGTCAACGGTAAAGCTGCGGGCATATTTGACCTTAGCTGTTCCAAATGTCTCAAACGTTTTGAGAGGCCGTTTGAAGTCGAGTTCAGACTTGTATTTAAAACCGGTGAAAATAATGAGACCGGAGATAAAGCCGCAAGCTGGGACGATCTTGATGTCGCTGTGTTTACAGGAGAATATCTGGACCTCTCTGAGAATATCAGGGGTGAAATACTCCTTGAGATCCCCTCAAAACCGCTATGCAGCGAAGACTGCAAGGGCATATGCCCCGTATGCGGCAAGGATCTCAATGAAGGTGACTGCGGCTGCGGCGACAAGCGCGTGGCCCCGGCGATGAGTGATTTGAAGAAGATCAAGGAACAATTATACGGAGGTGAATAGACATGGCACTGCCTAAAAGGAAAGTATCAAAACAAAGAAAACATAAAAGAAGGACACACTGGAAACTGTTTGCGCCGAAACTTGTCAAATGCGACAATTGCGGAGCATTTAAAAAACCACATGCGGTCTGCGAAGAATGCGGAACTTACAAGGGCAAACAAGTAGTTAAGACCGGAGAATGACATGCCTCGTGCAAAGATAATCGCTACCGGATCTTTCCTTCCGGAAAAGGTGCTCACTAATTTCGACCTTGAAAAGATGGTGGACACCAATGACGAATGGATCAGGACGCGAACCGGAATAGTAGAACGCAGAATATCCAAAGACGATGAACCAAGTTCAGTATTGGCAGCCAGAGCCCTTGAGGACGCGCTGCAGTCCATCAATATGGACAAGTCTGAACTGGATTTTGTCATAATTGCGACTGTGACTCCCGATACCATGTTCCCTTCAACAGCATGCTGGGTGCAGAAACATATGGATATGCCCGAAATACCCGCTCTGGATATTTCCGCCGCTTGTTCAGGTTTTATGTACGGAGTGTCCATGGCCCGTTCCTTTATCGAGTCGGGCATGTACAAGACCATCGCCGTTATCGCCGTTGAAGAGCTTACCAAGATCACAAACTGGGAAGACAGGGGCACATGCGTTCTCTTCGGAGACGGCGCCGGAGCCGCTATCATACAGCAGACTGATGATGACGATGAAAGCGGTATCCTTTCCACATATCTGGGCGCAGACGGCAGACAGGGCAAGCTTCTTATCAAAGAAGCTGAAGGCACCCTGAATCCCGCTACCCACGAGACCATAGACAAGGGTATGCATTTTATAAAGATGGAAGGCCAGGAGACTTTCAAAAACGCCGTTCGCGTGATGAAGTCATCCTCTGTTGAAGCCGTCAAGCTTGCCGGTATAACAGAAGAGGACCTGGATCTTGTAATACCCCACCAGGCAAACATACGCATCATCGATGCCCTGGCTAAACGTCTCAAAGTGGATTACAGCAAAGTCATGATAACAATCGATAAATATGCCAACACTTCAGCGGCCACGATCCCCATCGCTCTCAATGAAGCGAACAGGGCCGGAAGGCTGAAGAAAGGCGATAACGTGCTCATGGTGGCCTTCGGCGGAGGTCTTACATGGGGCGCTACCGTTGTAAGGTGGTAAGCATGAAAAAAGCCGCTTTGTTTTCAGGACAGGGTTCACAGTATGTGGGCATGGGAAAAGACCTTTTTGAGAAATATCCCGTCTATAAAGAACTTGTGGAAAAAGCTGACGATATACTGAAACGCAAATTGTCGGATATCATGTTTAACGGGCCGGAGCTGGAGCTTACCAGCACCGAAAATGCCCAGCCAGCCCTGCTGCTTATGGATTATGCCATATTCGAGATAATGAAAGACCGCGGAAAAGCGGCTTTTGATTTCACGGCGGGACACAGCCTTGGTGAATATGCGGCCCTCGCCGCTGCGGGAGCCATCACAATAGAAGACGCTTTGGAGATTGTCAGCGAAAGAGGCAGGCTTATGGCCAAGGCCGGCAAGATAGAACCCGGCACCATGGCTGCCATCATCGGTCTGGACCTTGAAAAAGTCCAGGAGATCTGTGATGAGAACGATGCCGATATGGCTAATTTCAACTCACCCCAGCAGCTGGTTATCTCAGGCAGAGTGGCTAATGTCCATACTGTCATGGAAGCATGCAAGGCCGCGGGCGCCAAACGGGCTATACAGCTCAATGTGTCCGGAGCTTTCCATTCAAGGCTTATGAAAAAAAGCGGAGAGCAGCTTGCAGGTGTCATAAGGGAAAAGTCTTTTACAAGACCCTCCATACCCGTAGTCATGAACGTGCCCGGAGAATCAGTGGATGACCCGGAAAAGATAAAACAGTATCTCATCGAACAGGTCAGTTCACCGGTCAAATGGCTGCACGGCATGGAATACATGATCAATCAGGACGTGGGACTGTGTGTTGAATGCGGGCCTAAAAACGTCCTCGCGGGTCTTACAAGACGGATCTCACGGGATGTAACGACCTACACCACTGATACAGCTGACGGGCGGGAAAAAACCATGGAGGCGTTATGATAGACCTTAAGGGGAAAACCGCGCTGGTAACAGGCGGCGCCAGAGGTATCGGTAAATCCATAGCTGAAACACTGGCAAAGGCAGGCGCGGCTGTGGCTGTTGCTGATATCAATCAGGAAGTGATCGACGGGACCGTGGCGGAACTCAAAGCTTCCGGATGTAAAGCATTCGGAGTGCTCTGTGATGTCACTGACGCGGATTCCGTGAACGAAGCAGTTAAAGCCATCGACTCTGAACTGGGTAATGTGGATATCCTTGTGAATAACGCCGGGATAACACAGGACACACTTTTCATGAGGATGGATGCTGATAAATGGCAGAAAGTAATAGATGTCAACCTCACAGGAGCGTTTAATGTGACCAAGGCGGTTATCAGGCAGATGGCCAGAAACCGTTTCGGACGCATTATCAATATCTCTTCTGTGGTGGGGCTCATCGGTAATGCCGGACAGGCTAATTATTCCGCTTCCAAAGCGGGCCTGCTTGGTTTTACCAAAAGTATAGCCAAGGAATACGGTCAGAGAAATGTCACGTCCAATGCCGTGGCTCCCGGTTTCATCGAGACCGCAATGACCGGAATACTTGAAGACGATGTGAAGAACGAGTTCCTCAGGAATATCCCCATGAAGCGCATGGGAGTTCCTGAAGACGTTGCAAATATAGTGTTGTTTTTGTCATCGGAACTTGCTTCTTATGTGACCGGCCAGGTTGTGAACGTGGACGGCGGCATGGTGATGTGAATCTTATAAGGAGGTGTAGTTAATGAACGCGGAAATCTTGAAGAAAGTAAAAGAAATCGTAGCAGGCCAGTTGGGAAAAGAGGAATCTGAGATTACTGATAATGCTTCATTTATCGATGATCTTGGCGCTGATTCTCTTGATACCATGGAACTGGTATTGGCGCTGGAAGATGAGTTTTCCATCAAAATCGAAGATGAAGATGCTGAAAAACTCAAAACTGTAAAAAACGCCGTTGAATATATCGAAAACAATAAATAAGCTCACATCAACAAAGGAGCCGTTCCGGCTCCTTTGCACCTTTTTTGACGGAGGATTAATATGAAAAAACGAGTGGTAATTACAGGAGCGGGAGCTGTAACACCAGTTGGTTGCAATATAGATGAGATATGGGAAAACCTGCTCAGCGGAAAATCAGGCGTCCGGACCATAGACAGGTTCGACACCGAGGAATTTACGTCTAAAGTAGCCGGGCTTGTTTCAGGTTTTTCATCTGAAGAATACCTTGATCCCAAGGAGAGCCGCAGGATGGACCAGTTTATCGTCTACGGGCTCGTGGCTGCCATGAAAGCAGTGGAAGATTCCGGTATCAAGCTTGAGGGTGAACTTGCTGAAAAGACTGCGGTGATCATCGGCTCTGGAATCGGCGGTATGGAAACACTATGCAAACAGCATGCTGTCCTTTCCGAAAAGGGCCCCAGAAGGGTCTCCCCGTTTTTTATACCCATGATGATACCTGATATGCTCGCTGGCTATGTCTCAATAAAGACAGGAGCCAAAGGGCCTAATTTTTGCGTAGTCACAGCGTGCGCCACGGGAACCAATTCCATCGGCGAAGCATTTAAGACTATTCAGCGCGGCGATGCGATCGCTGCAATAACCGGAGGCGCTGAAGCCCCTGTAATACCCCTGGGTGTCTCAGGTTTCACAGCCATGAAAGCGCTTTCCACAAGAAACGATGAGCCTGAAAAGGCATCAAGACCTTTTGACAAGGACAGGGACGGATTTGTCGTGGGCGAAGGCGCAGGCATTCTGGTCCTTGAGGAATATGAACATGCAGTAAAACGCGGAGCAAAGATCTATGCGGAAATCGCAGGTTACGGCGCATCCGGTGATGCGTACCATATAACCGCGCCGCAGGATACAGGCGACGGGGCTGCAAGGGCTATGAAAATGGCTATACAGGACGGCGGTATAAGACCGGAAGATGTGGAATATGTCAACGCTCACGGTACATCCACACAGCTGAATGACGTGATCGAGACACGGGCTATTAAGACTGTTTTCGGCGACCATGCATATAAGCTGAAAATCAACTCCACAAAATCCATGACGGGACATCTCCTCGGCGCCGCAGGCGGCGTGGAAGCCATCGTCACCGCTATGTCAGTGAAAAACGGCATGGTTCATCAGACGCTGAACCTGGAAGAACCGGAACCGGAATGCGATCTGGATTACGTTCCCGGTAAAGCTCAGTCATGCGATATCACATATGCGCTGAGTAATTCATTCGGCTTCGGCGGACATAATGCCGTGCTTCTCTTAAAAAAATATGAAAAGTGATAAAGAAGAACTTTTTCTGGCTCAAACCGGAATATTGATTAATAACAGGGGCCTGCTGCGGCAGGCCCTGACACACAGGTCTTATAATTTTTCCCGACAGATGAATAATGAACGGCTTGAGTTCCTCGGTGATTCCGTCGTGGGACTCGTGGTCACTCAATATCTGTATCAGGAGACCGGCGACACCGAAGGAAATATGGCTAAGATCAAAAGCATCGCCGTGGGCAGAGAGATCATGGCCGCGGTGGCGGACAGCATATCTCTTATGGATTATGTCTATCTGGGGAAAAGTGAAGAGTCCGTGGAGCCGGTTAAACAGGGCAATATCAAAGCCAATGTCCTGGAAGCGGTTATCGGTGCTCTGTACCTGGATCAGGGGCTGGAACAGGCCCGGAAGACTATAATCAGCCTGTGGAAACCGCTCCTTGAGAAAATATTCAATGGAGAGTACGCAGATTATAAATCAAGGCTGCAGGAATTCCTTCAGAAACAAAACCGGGATGTCCCCGAGTATCGCGTTATGGAAGAAAAAGGCCCGGATCATGACAAGATGTTTCTTGTGGCCTGCCTTGTGGACGGTAATATCGTCTCCCGGGGCAGCGGCAAAAACAAGAAAAAAGCCGAGGCCCAGGCCGCCAGAAAAGCATACGTGAAGCTTCATGAACAGGAAGGTGAGCTTTGAAAAGGTATATCATGCCCTATTTTATCCCGTTCAAGGGGTGTCCCTATAAATGTGTCTACTGTGATCAGAATGCTATCTCAGGAGACGAGGATGTCTCACTGGAAGAGGCACTGAGTAATTTCTCTGAAGAACATCACGGCGAAGAATACAGAGCGCAGGTGGCCTTTTTCGGAGGCACGTTTTCACTGCTTGAAAACGGGGAGCAGGAAAAACTCCTGGAGACAGCCAATAAGTTCATAGATAAGGGCGCTATCCACGGGATACGGTTTTCGACACGGCCGGATGCCCTGGATGAGAACAAGCTCAGATATTACGCGGAAAATAATGTGGAACATATAGAATTGGGCATTCAGTCATTTAATGACAAATATCTGAAGATGATGAAAAGAGGTTATAAAGCCGCGTCTGTTCCACCTGTCTTTGAACAGATCAAGTCACACGGCATATCCACAGGACTGCAGCTTATGATGGGTTTCCCGGGACAGACTAAGGAAGAGTTCCTGGAGGATATCCATACTGCGGTAAAGACAGATCCCGCTGACTGCCGCCTATATCCCCTTACGGTGCTTAAGGGGACGGAACTTGAAAAAATGTACTATGAGCAGGAACTGACTATCATGGACATGGAATCCGCAGTGGAATGGGTGGCTGAAGCCGCGGAGATCATTGAAAATTCAGGGATCGAAATACGACGTATCGGCCTGCCTCATTCAGTGGAGCTCCAGAAGAACGTTGTGGCAGGACTCTATCATCCTTCATTCGCCGATAAAGTCCGTTTTCTTATGTTGAGTAAATCACTTGAACGGCTGAAACCGTCAGAGGATGAACTGATACTTGTCAATCCTTCGGACCTGCAGTACGCCAACAGGATACTGCGCTCAAAACAGATAAAAAATCAGGTGCTGCCTGATATCAGTGTGGGAAGAAGTAAAGCTGTTATTCAACAGTAAACTCAGAATTGGAAAAATCGTAACGCACAACGATCGTGCCTTTGAACGGGATGGCGTCTGTCCTCGTCAGGGCTATTTCTCCTGACATGTTCAATA
>CAZGIO010000038.1:0-12694 GCA_964525975.1 uncultured bacterium | reverse complement strand
TTGAATCTCTTCTGGGTAAGATCGCGGATCTGGGGCTGATATACTTGTCTCATGCCGAAGACAGGGCTTTGCGCGGCGACGGAGTGATAAACTGCGGGAAAACCGCCTCTGAACTGGGCTTGAGTTGCATAAGTAACAGAGTGGAGGACCGGAGGACAGAAAGGGATCTTATCGCAGCAAAAAATACAGGAGCACGTATACATTTTTGTCATGTATCCACAGCCGGATCGCTGGAATTGATCCGGAGATATAAGGAAAAAGGGGTGCGGGTGACATGTGAGGTGACGCCTCATCATTTTACTCTTTCAGATGAGGATATTAAAGAAGACAGCGGTGTGTTTAAGATGAATCCCCCTTTAAGGTCCATAGATGACGTGAAAGCTGTGATAGAGGCAGTGAAGGACGGTACTGTTGATGTGATCTCTACAGATCATGCTCCACATCCTGAACAATCCAAAAACGGCGGTTTCAAAGACAGCGCCTTCGGGATCACAGGATTCGAGACCATGCTTCCCCTGACTGTGGATGTCCTGCATAAGAGACATGGGATATCCATGAGCAAAATATATTCACTTGTATACCAGCGGCCGGCGGAGATATTAGGTCTGGACTACAGCGATATTAAAGAGGGGTATTCAGGGGATATGACCCTTTTCCGCGATGAAGGATGGGTATACAGCAGAGATAAGATATTGTCATCCTGTGTCAATACACCTTTTATTGGAAGAAGATTTGAGACCCGGGTAATTTTTTCAGTCGCCGGAGGGCGGCTTTTTAACTGTGAAAGGGGCGAATGGTTTGCCGTTGATCAAAAGTAATATATTGCAGAACAGGAAGATTGCCAGGGATATATATTTCCTGGAGGTTGATTACAGCGGGGCACTTGAAAAACCCGGGCCGGGTCAGTTTTACAATATACTCACATCTGGTTCCACAGACCCGCTGTTGAGACGTCCCATAAGCGTGGGAAGGTTCCATGAGGGAAGATTGGGATTCTACTACAAAGTGGTGGGCAGGGGGACTGAGAACATGACCAGGATGCGACCGGGTGAGACGGTGGATATGATGGGACCTCTTGGGAACACCTTTCCACAAACCAGCGGCAGGGCTTTTCTCATAGGCGGAGGCATAGGGATAGCCCCTCTGTTATATCTGGCCGAGAAAATATTGGATTCAGGGGGGGAAGTGTCAATGGCGCTGGGATACAGGACTGCAGATGATGTATATCACGACTTCGCCGCAGATATCAGAAACAGATGTGACGTGGATATATATACTGAAGACGGGACTATGGGATATAAGGGGTACCCCACAGACGGCATTGCAAACAAAAAAGAGGATATCTTATATTGCTGCGGCCCCGATGTTATGATGAGGGCAGTTGAGTCCGCGGCGGCTCCGTTTTTCGAAGACAGGTACTACTCACTTGAAGAAAATATGGCATGTGGTATCGGAGCGTGCCTGGGATGCGCTGTTAAAACCAAAAAAGGCATGAAGATGGTATGCAAAGACGGTCCTGTGTTCCCTGGAAAGGAGCTGTTATGGACCTGAGTATTTTCATGGGAGGCGTGAGATTCAATAATCCCGTGATGACCGGGTCGGGGACCTACGGTTACGGCGATGAATATGAAGAGTATCACGATCCGTCTGAACTGGGGGCGGTGCTTTCTAAGGGGCTGACATTAGAACCCAGGGACGGCAATCCCGCTCCAAGGCTTTATGAGACAGCCTCAGGGCTGCTTAACAGCGTGGGACTTCAAAATATTGGCATCAGACGTTTTCTTGATGAAAAAGCCCCGCTGCTTGGAAAAAAAGGGATCACCATCATAGCAAATATATCAGGTCACAGTATGGAAGAGTTTCAGGAGATGAGTCGTTTGTGTGACCAGTGTGATCATATCAGCGCCGTGGAAGTAAATGTCTCATGCCCTAACGTCAAAGAAGGGGGCATGCTTTTCGGCATCAATAGAGAGAGCGTAAGAAAAGCGGCTGAAAGCGCAAGGAAAAACACGAAAAAACCTGTCATCGTAAAGCTTTCACCTAATGTGACAAGTATCTCGGAAATGGCTGAAGCGGCGGCAGAAGGAGGCGCTGACGGTGTGACAGTGGCCAATACTCTCCTGGGCATGGCCATTGACAGAAAGACAGGGATGCCTGTGATGAAAAACATAGTGGCAGGATTGTCAGGCCCCGCTGTAAAACCTGTAATACTCCGTATGGTCTACGAGGTGAAAAGGGATGTTCCTGATATACCGGTTATTGCTTCAGGGGGCATATCTTCATGGGATGATGCTCTAGAATATATATTCGCTGGAGCCACTGCATTTCAGCTGGGCACTGCGATGTTCAGAGATCCCGCACTGCCGAAAAGGGTATTGAAAGAGATGGAGAGATACTTCGGAGCAGAAGGTTTAAGCAGCCTGGACGAGATCGTAGGAAAAGCGCAGAGGAGGAACTAGATGAGCTTTTATGAAAAATATGAACATTCACTTAAAGAGAACGACTCCATGTTATGTGTGGGGCTGGACAGTGATGTGTCAAGGCTGCCAGAATGTCTGAGACATGAGAAAAATCCCCAGATAAAGTTTAACAGAGAGATCATAGAAGCCACAAAGGACCTTGTATGCTCATATAAACCAAATGCGGCTTTTTATGAATCTGCGGGTATCAAAGGCTTTGAGGCGTGGGAAGACCTGAAGGAGACCGCCGGCAGCAGTAAAATCCCCTTTATAGCGGATGTGAAGCGGGGCGATATCGGCAATACCGCATCACATTATGCAAAAGCACTTTTTGAAGGAGGCGGGTTTGATGCCGCGACGGTAAATCCGTATATGGGATGGGATACCATAGAACCTTTCCTTAAGTATGAGGGGAAACTGCTTTTCCTCCTGGCACTGACATCTAATTCATCTGCATCGGATTTTGAGTATGAAGGAGACCTATACAAGACTGTGGCTTCAAAAACAGAAGAATGGAACAGACGCTGCGGTAACAGGCTTGGACTTGTAGTGGGCGCGACACATCCTGAAGAGATCGTGGATATAAGAAAAAATGCGCCGGGAGCTCTGTTTCTTATCCCAGGCATCGGCACACAGGGCGGCGATACAAAGAAGACTGTACAAAACAGCATGAGTCTGGGGGGGCGTATCTTGATAAATGTGTCCCGGTCAGTGATCTTTGCAGGATCCGGAGATGATTTTGCAGCCCAGGCGAGAAAGACTGCTGAGAAGTACAGGGATATGATCAATAATGCAATAGGGAGGTAATATGAAAAAGTGCAGATTTTGTGATGCTGAGATAAGTGATGATGCGATAAAATGCCCCGCATGCGGAAGGATACAGGATGAGCAGGATGAAAATCCGTTCACGACCCAGGGAAAAGGTTTTTTTGAGCGCGTATTTGATTCGGTCAGGCAGCTGTTTTCATCACCATCCACTTTTTTTGAGACACTGAACCCCAATCTGGATATAACACACGGTTTGATGTTTTACCTGGTGATAATCGGGATCGCGGTGATAGCTGATACGTTCTGGAACCTCCTCGTGGGTAATCATGTGCGTAATTTGATGATGACCATGAATCCTGAGATCCATAATGAACAGTTTAATTCCATGTATATGATGGGGCAGGTGGGGACCTTTTTCGGCATGATCTTCCGTTTTGTCTTCTCAGCTATACAGCCATTTATCATGGCGGGAATATATCATATTGTTCTGCTGGTGCTGGGAGAGGGAAAAAACGGTTATAAAGCCACGCTGAATGCGGTGTTTTTCGCTTCCACCCCTCTGCTTCTTTATATTATCCCGTTCTGCGGATCGTTCTTCGCTTTCTTCTGGGTCATAGCTCTTCAGGTCATAGGAATAAGCCGTCTGCAGAAGACAACCACTGGCCGTGCTTTGACTGCGGTCCTGGCTATATATATACTGATCCTTATGCTGCTGGTGCTGCTTATATCTGGCATTGTACTGCTGGGGGTAAACTGATCTGAGATGAAGATCCCATGGGGACTGATACTTGTGCATGCCGCTTCTGCGGGATATGCCGTTCACAAGTACGTCCCCTGGCTTAATCCGTATCATAATTGTCCTTTTAAAAGACTCACAGGAATATCATGCCCTTTCTGCGGCACCCTGGGAGCATTTTCAAACCTCGTGAGGGGTGACATAACAGGCGCTTTTAGAATGAATCCTTTAGCCGCCGGAGCCATGCTGGCAATTGTGTTTGTCTCTCTTCTTGATATTATCGGGATCGCATGTGGACGGCAGGTCGATTACATGGGTACTTTGAAGAAGGTGATGAGGCCTTGTCGAATATTTGTAATAATTACAACTAACTGGATGATTTTAATATTGTAATAATTACAAAAGACTTGATTTTTTTTGGAACATAATCTATAATGTGAATAGAAAAGGAGAGGTGGGTTATGGATGCAATAAGGAAAAAACTTATTGAATTTGGCGTTGCTCCTTCCATTCAACGAATCAAGATATTTGAGTTCCTGATGAAAAACCGTGTTCATCCCACTGTGGATATGATTTACAGGGGCATCAAGGAAGAGATACCCACGTTGTCAAGGACCACTGTCTATAATACTCTGAGCACATTTGTGGAACATGGCCTGGCCGTACCGTTATACACAGATGAGAACGAGACATTGTATGATATGGCGGATAACCCTCATTCTCATTTTAAATGCGTAAGATGCGGCAGACTTTACGATCTGGACATTGATGAGAGAGTATCCGGCTGCCTGAACCTGAAAGATTTTAAGGTCCAGGAAGTCCATCTCTATTTCAAGGGGATATGTCCTGAATGCATAAGAGAAGAATTGAAAAAATAAACGTGTACATCGGGGAGGAAAAATGAAAGCGAAAGAGATTTGTAAAGATGTTTACTGGGTAGGGGGGATAGACTGGGACCTGAGGAATTTTCACGGCTATCTCACACAGAGGGGATCCACATATAATGCTTACCTGATAGTGGATGAGAAGGTAACGCTTATAGATACTGTGAAGCATTATCTGAAGGAGGAACTCCTGGATAGGATCTCATCTGTAATAGACCCCTCCAAGATAGATTATATAATATCCAATCATGTAGAGATGGATCATTCAGGGGCGCTGCCTTACATGATGGAAAAGTGTCCCAATGCCACCATCGTCACATCGCCAAACGGTGCCAGAGGCCTGAAGAAACATTATGGAGATAACTGGGATTTCCTGGAGGTCAAGACAGGGGACAGACTGGACATTGGCAGGAGGACCCTTGATTTTCTCCTTACACCCATGGTGCATTGGCCTGACAACATGCTGACTTACAGCGGCCATGATAAGATTCTCTTTTCCAATGATTCATTTGGTCAGCACATAGCATCATCGGAACGGTTTGATGATGAATATCCAGCGGATATTATTTTTGAAGAAGCCAGGAAATATTATGCGAATATTGTACTGCCCTACAGCGCACAGGTACAGAAAGAGCTTGAAGCTGCGTCTGCCCTGGACATAAAGATCATAGCTCCATCCCACGGCATCATATGGAGAAAGGGTGTTGAAGCGATAGTGAAGCGGTATGTGAGATGGTCCGGCAATGTCACAGAGAAGAAAGCGCTGATCATATACGATTCAATGTGGGGTTCCACAAAAAAGATAGCCTACGCCATACAGGACGGTTTTGAGGAAAAGGGCTATGAGACAAGGATGATGGACCTGAAGTCGCACCATATTTCAGATATAATGACAGAAGTCATCTCAGCGGAATATATTTGCGTGGGTTCGCCCACTTTGAACAACAATATACTCCCCACAGTATCAGCTTTTCTGACCTATCTGAAAGGGCTGGCACCCAAGGGACGGAAAGGTATCGCTTTCGGTTCCTACGGATGGGGAGGGCAGAGTATCGGAATGGTGGAAAACGAACTGAAAAGCTGTTCCATGGAGATAAAAGGCACTTACAAAGTGAACTATATACCTGACCAGAAGATGTTGAACGGTATAAAAGAGGAAGTAAAACAGAGCATTTGAAGGAGGTAATTATGAAAAAGTTCAGATGCACGATCTGCGGTTACATCTATGATCCGGAAACAGGGGATCCCGACGGCGGGATAGAACCGGGTACCGCCTTTGCGGACATTCCCGAGGACTGGGTATGCCCGGTCTGCGGTGTAAGCAAAGATATGTTCGAAGAGGTTGAATGATGACGAGGCGGGTGGATCCCGCCTCCAGATCTTTTTCTTCTGCCGGGATAAACGATCTTGCAGTCACCGTGGAGGAGTCCGGATCGTTCTTTTACGGCGAGATGGAGTTACGTTATGGTGATATAACAGGATCACTTTTCTCCAGGCTTAGAGAAGAGGAAGACGCTCATGCAGAACTCTTTAGAAGCAAGTTCGGGGATATCATCCTGGAAGAGCAGGATGATGAGATACTGAAATATTTTGATATGGCGGATAAATATATCTTTAACAAAGAAAAATTGATAAATGAGATCGGAAATATTGGTTCAATTGAGGAAGCCCTTGAGTTCGCCATGAGGCGGGAACTGGATACTGTCCTTTTCTACGAAAAGCTGGGCGGTCTGGCGACGGGAAAAGACAGAAAAGTATTTCTGGAACTGGCGGGCATGGAACGGGAGCATTTTCGGAGACTTGCCCGTGAAAAAGAAAAATTAAAAGGAGGTAATGATGGCTGAGAAGATGGAAGTATATAAGTGTGAGATATGCGGGAACATAGTAGAAGTCCTTCACGGAGGCAAAGGGGAATTGACTTGCTGCGGTGAAGCCATGAAAAAGATGGAAGAGCAGACAGCAGATTCTGCTGTGGAAAAACATGTGCCGGTGATTGAAAAGGGTAAAGACGGGATCGTGACTGTAAAAGTGGGCTCTATCCCCCATCCAATGGAAGAAAAACATCATATTGAATGGGTGCAGCTCATCATGGGCGAAAAGGCTTACAGGATATTCCTGGATCCCGGGGATGCTGCTGAAGCGGATTTCACCCTTGAGGGTGACAATGTGCATGCCCGTGAATACTGCAATATTCACGGATTGTGGAAAGTATGAATGGAGGTGAATCCATGGATAAGGATATTTTAAAGGCTTTGAATGAACAGGTGAACAAAGAGTTCTTTTCCGCATATCTATATCTTTCGATGAGCGCATATTTCGAGTCCACCATGCTTAAAGGAGCGGCGAACTGGATGCATGTGCAGGCGCAGGAGGAAGTGGAACATGCCATGCGGATCTACAATTATATCAATGACAGAGGGGGAAGAGTGGAACTGCAGTCACTGGCCAAGCCGGAAAGTGAATGGGAGTCACCCTTAAAGGCCTTTGAGGCGGCCCTTGATCATGAGAGGTATATCTCAGCATCCATCAATGATATAGTGACCATAGCCCAGGAGAAAAAGGATTACATGACGTTGAATTTCCTGCAGTGGTTCATAGCGGAACAGGTGGAAGAAGAAGTGAACGCACAGGATAATGTGGATAAGTTTACTCTCGTTAAGAGTAACCCCAATGGTGTGTTTATGATAGACAGAGAGCTTGCTCAGAGGGCATTTGTCTCTGAGATGGGAAATGAAGAACAATAGGAGGGAAAATGAAGAGCGTTAAGGGAACAGAGACGGAAAAGAACCTGCTGGCATCTTTTGCAGGAGAATCACAGGCGAGAAGCAGATATACCATGTTTGCGAAGATAGCAAAAAAAGAAGGGTATGAGCAGATAGCGGCAATATTTCGTGAGACCGCGGAAAATGAGCTTGAACACGCAAAGCGTTTTTTCAGGTTTTTAGAGGGTGGGATGCTGGAGATCACAGCAACTTACCCCGCAGGGATAGAAGGAACGACTATTGAAAACCTGAAGGCTGCTGCAGACGGTGAAAATGAAGAACATACGGAACTCTACCCCCATGCCGCAGAAGTAGCGGAAAAAGAGGGATTTCCCGAGATCGCGGCGGCATTCAGGAATATCGCGTTGGTTGAAGAGCATCACGAAAAAAGATATCGCGAGCTCCTTAAGCATGTTGAAGAGGGGACAGTATTTAAAAAAGACGGGAAAGTATACTGGAAATGCCGCAACTGCGGATATGTGCATGAAGGTGTTGAGCCGCCGGAAAAATGTCCGGCATGTCTCCATCCCAAAGCATATTTTGAAGTCCTTGCGGAGCTTTACTGATATGAAGGCGGCGGGATTGCTCCGCCGCCTTATTCATTTGATGTGCTGATGTCGAAGTCTGAGATCGGCTGTTTTGCAGTTATCATGAGTGTGATCTTCTTTTTCTGCCAAGGGGCGAGGTAGTTGATCACAAAATCCCCTGTCTCGATGATCGTCCCGAACTTATTATAGAATGTGAACGTTATTCCGAGATTAAGATACTGATATTTTGTCCTGTTTGACAACATGCAGTTGAATGTGGAAAAATCGTCGTATTGTGTGATTGAAAAATCTGAAAAGAGAAGGCCTTTTTTCCGAACAGGTTCTTTTTCTCCGAAAAGACCGTGACTGCTTCCGGGAGATCTGTCTGGAAGAGCATTGAGTCTTGAACGTATCTCTCCAATGATCTCGTCGATCAGTGTCTTTTCACTGCTGGTCATATATATATACTCAAAATCTTCTATCATACCGGCGTAGATGTATATGGTACGGCTCATACCCTGTTCGAATTTTATGGAAATCCCAGTACTGCCGCTGATCTTTGTGTACATGTTATCATCTATCTTGTGAAAGTCATTGGATACAAGGATGGCTGTGATAACAGCCGCTGCAGAGGAGTAATCGTCGGTGTATGTGATCTTGAAGATCTCCGGCGAACGGATCACCCGGGCTCCACTATCCAAATTTGCCTTGCATTGGAATAACAACATCGGTAAAATTACAAGGAAAATAGATGTTTTTTTCATAAGGTGAGTTTAGCAAAAAGGCAAGTGGACTTCAAGGAGTATTTGTGGATCTGAAAGTAAGTGTCATGGGAGCGGGCATATGGGGGAAGGTAATAGCTGATATGCTTGCAAAAAAAGGGTGTGAAGTGAGGCTATGGTGTCATGAGTCTGAACTGGTAAAACAGATAAATTCAAAGCATGTTAACAGTATATATTTCAATGATGGTGTAATACATGATGGCGTCACCGCTGTGCATGACAAACAGTCCTGTATGGAAGCGGATGTCATTGTAAACGCTGTTCCGGTGCAGTTTATACGCAGAACCTGGACATCGCTGAAGCCTGGGGAGGAAGTCCCCCTTATAAACCTTTCAAAGGGGATAGAGCAGGAAACTCTGGATTTTCCCGTTAATATCATATCTTCCGTGACAGGGAAGAGAGAAAACATATTTGTGCTTTCCGGTCCGTCATTTGCCCGTGAAGTATATCAAGAATGCTATACAGCAGTAGTCCTTGCGGGACAAAAGGGCGGTAAGAGGAGCAGGATGCAGCGTTTGTTCAGCAGTGATTCCATGCGTGTATACACACATGGGGATATGACCGGTGTTGAGTTGGCCGGAGCCATGAAAAACGTCATGGCCATCGGGGCAGGAATGGTGAAGGGGATCAGTGCTGGAAGTAATACACAGGCTGCTATCATAACGCGGGGCGTTGCTGAAGTAATGCGGCTCGGGAGAAGTATGGGGGCGTCTGAAGAGACATTTACAGGATTAGCCGGATTTGGTGATTTTATACTCACATGCACAAATGAACAGAGCAGGAACTTTACTTTCGGCAAGTGTATTGCCGGCGGATGCGATGTGAAGGAAGCCACTGAAAAAGCCGGCGGTGTGGTGGAGGGCTTCCACACTTTGAAAAGCGCACATCAGCTAAGCGAGAGGTATGATTGTGAGCTGCCAATAACAGAAGCCATATATTCGATCGTCTGCCAGGGTCATGAGATCTCAGCTGTCATCGGGGGGCTGATGAAGAGGACCTTAAAGGAAGAATGGACATGAAGGTGCATAGAAATGGCGTATTACTGGAGTGTGTCTTAGGAGATATTACCCGATGCGTGACAGATGCAGTTGTTAACCCCGCAAACGGCGCACTTATCATGGGAGGCGGAGACGCCGGTGCTGTAAGAAGAGCCGGGGGTGAGACTATACAGGAAGAATGCATGGGACAGGCTCCCGTTGAGTGCGGAGGTACCGCGGTTACAGGGGGAGGAAGACTGGATGCAAAATGGGTCATCCATGCAGTGGGACCCACAGGGTACCGTGCTGACCGGGAAGAAAAAATGATATTGTGCGCTGAAAATATCGTAAAGAGGGCGATGGAGCTGGGGGTCAGGTCCATAGCAGTCCCGGCAATAAGCACGGGGATATTCAATTATCCCGCGGAAGAGGCAGTGCCCGTAATGATCAGGGGATTTATTGATGCAGTAGCGAGGGGACACGGAACCCTGGAACATATCTGTTTTGTGGCAGTTGACAAAAGGATGGAAGAGATCTTTGAGCGGACTCTTAAAAAGACTTCGTGATTACAGACGGGGAATGATTAATATACTGGACCAGAAAATAGGAAGAGAAAAAGCTGTTTTAAAGAAGTATTTGATAACATTGGATAAGGAGATACGGAGCATGGAAAAAACGGACAAAAATTCATATATGGATAAGGGCATTGCGGGGTTTACATCGGAGGGGAGGCTCTTTTCTCTGGGAGAGATGGAAGAGACTGTTAACGGCGGATATGAGCCTGTTATGCTTGACTCTGAATTCGGACATCAGATATATGAGAAAAGCCTGGTGCTTCTTCTGGCCACTTCTGTGAAATCTCTATACCCCCATGCGCGAGTCTCAATAGAACATACAATAGATACGGGACTTTTCTGTACCATAGAAGACAGGAGCTTTCCCATCATCAAGATGGAACATGTGGATAAGATAAAAAACAGGATGGAAGAGCTCGTCAATGAGGATCTGCCGTTCAGGATCGTGAACAATCCTGATAAGTCAACAGTGGCTTCTCTTTTCAGGACAGAAGGGTATCCTGAAAAATTTGATGTATACAACAGGCTTGGCTGTTCCTCCCTCTGCACACTGGACGAACAGGTATATGATTACGGCCTCTTTAAGACATTGCCCTCTACAGGATATCTTAAGGTCTTTGACCTGCTCTATTATCCGCCGGGCCTCATATTAAAAATGCCTCTGATAAACGACCATACCAGACTTGCCCCATTCAGGGAACGCACTAAGTTATTCCGGATCCACCATGAGTTTAAGGAGTGGTCTGAGATCCTGGATATGGATGAAGCGAGTTCACTAAACAGCAAGATCGGAGACGGGAGGTTCAGGGAAATGATCCTTGTCTCTGAAAGCCTGCAGGACCGCAATATAATGAAGATCGCTGAGAAGATACAGGCGGGAGGCGAACGGGCAAGGCTTATACTGATAGCAGGACCGTCTTCATCTGGAAAGACGACTTTTTCAAAGAAGCTCTCTGTATATCTGAGGTCCATGGGGCTTGATCCCGTGGCCATCGCTATGGATGATTATTTTCTTCCATGGGACAGGACCCCCAGAGATCAGGAAGGAAACATGGACTTTGAATGTGTGGAAGCCATCGATATCGAGTTGTTTAATGAACATATGATAGCATTGCTTGAGGGAAATACCATACAACTTCCAAAATATGATTTTCTCAACGGGAAAAGGGAGACAGGAGATGAGCTGAAGATACGATATAATCAGCCCCTGATCGTAGAGGGCATCCACGGACTCAATCCTGAACTTACAAGGTTTATTCCCGATAATCTTAAATTTAAGATATATGTGAGCGCTCTTACCCAGCTGAATATGGATAAGTACAACAGGATAAAGACCACAGATGTGAGGCTTGTGAGAAGGATAGTACGAGACGCCCAGTTCAGAGGTCACTCTGCGTCTGATACCATAAGGATGTGGGGTGATGTAAGAGCCGGGGAGGATAAATACATATTCCCTTATCAGGAGACCGCCGATGTCATGTTCAACTCTTCGCTTCCGTACGAACTTCCTGTGTTGAAGAAATTCGCAGTAAGGTTCCTGGAACAGGTGGAAAATAATGATGAAGGTTTTTTGAAAGCAAGACAGCTTCTTGATATATTATCGCTTTTTGACGAGATCGATCCCTATTATACACCTAAGACGTCAATATTAAGGGAATTTGTGGGGAACAGCATATTTGAATATTGATGATTGATGTTGAAATAAGCTGAGAAAATATTATAATTGATTAGAGGTGTTTATGGGAGGAGCAGCACATAAGATCCCCGGGTACGGGGCATATTCCAGATGCGAATCACTGCGTGAAGACGACAGGTTGCTTCGGGATTACGTGGCGGACCGTATTGCGGATAAACGCAGTGAGATCTCAGAAGAGATAAGGAACGCTGATCTGAATGATGTTGCCTTGCTGAAAAAAAGAGCGGATGCTCTCTTTATCCTTGAAGAGGAGATCCGTTTTAGCGCTTACGGATATTCTCCATTGTTCAGCGATAGAAAGATCATAGAAGAGGACCTGGTCAGGATAAGAGATGCTGACGCTGAGATGGTGAAGATCGTGGAGAGTGGTTGTGAATGCCTTATAAACGACCTGCGGGAGCTGTTGCGGCGCAGGGAAGAGATCATGAGATCGATAGGAGTGGATGATGTCTGAGTTTTTAGAAATACTGGAGTTTACAGAAGGGTCTGAGAATGAGATCGTGCACAGAATACCGGAAAATGGGTCTC
>CAZGIO010000037.1:0-12909 GCA_964525975.1 uncultured bacterium | reverse complement strand
TCTTTTTTTGAGCACCCTTGTGTCACGAGAAGCACTGCGGCCATACATACGGCCAATATACGCTTATTCATCGTCGACCTGTAGCACAGAGAGAAAAGCTTCCTGCGGTATGTCGACTTTTCCGACTTTTTTCATCCGCTTTTTCCCCGCTTTCTGCTTTTCCAACAGTTTTTTCTTCCGTGTTATGTCACCTCCGTAACATTTGGCGGTAACATTTTTTCTCAAGGCTTTTACTGTGGATCTTGTAAGCACCCTGGATCCCGATGCTGCCTGTATCACCACTTCAAATAACTGTCTTGGTATGTTTTCCTTCAATTTTCGTGTAATATTCACACCTCTTTTGTATATATTCTCGCTGTGAACTATGAGTGTCAATGCATCCACAGGCTCTCCATTGATCAGCACCGAAAGTTTTTCCAGTCTGCTGCGTCTGTGCCCCGAATATACATAGTCGAATGAAGCGTATCCCGACGTCATGGATTTCAGCTTGTCAAAGTATTCGAATATGATCTCGCTTAACGGCATCTCATATTTCAATACAGCCCTGTCCTCCGTTATATATTCCATGCCTTTATGTATACCCCTTTTCTCCATGGAAAGCTTCATCACATTTCCGATATATTCAGATGGCAGTATTATCTCCACGCTCACAAAGGGTTCTTCTATAAACTCAGTCTCTCTTTCATCCAGCTGAGACGGGTTGTGTATCTCTATCACTTCACCTTTCTTGGTATGAGCTTTATACACCACACTGGGCGTTGTTATCACAAGATCTATATCAAATTCCCTCTCCAGCCTCTCCTGGGTCACTTCCATATGGAGAAGTCCCAGAAAGCCTACTCTGAAACCAAATCCCAGAGCCTGTGATGTCTCAGGTTCAAAGACCAGTGCGGCGTCATTCAGTTTAAGCTTTTCCAGCGCCTCTCTCAGATCAGGATATTTATCGTTATCAGACGGATACATCCCGCAGTAAACCATGGGCAGTATATCCCTGTAACCTTCCAGCGGCTCCACTTTATCATTTGAAGCTGAACAGATCGTGTCTCCCACCTTCGCTTCATCGATCTGCTTTATGCCCGCGATAATAAACCCTACATCCCCTGCGGTAAGCTCGGCAGACCTTGTCATCATTGGACTGAATACACCGGTCTCCTGGACTTCATAAGCTCTTCCGCTTTTCATGAGTTTCACCATATCGCCCTTTGCCACTCTGCCGTCCATGATGCGCGTGTATAATATCACACCCTTGTAACTGTCATAATGAGAGTCAAATATCAATGCCTTCAGCGGCGCTTCACTGTCACCTTCAGGGGGTGGTATCAGTTCTATTACAGCATCAAGCACCGCTTCCACGCCTACGCCCTCTTTTGCGCTCACTGCGTGGATCTCCTCCCTTGAAAAACCGATCTGGTCCATGAGCTCACTGCTTGCCTTTTCAATATCAGATCCCGGAAGGTCTATTTTGTTCAACACAGGTATCAGCGTCAGGTCGCTGTCCACTGCAAGATATGCATTTGCCAGGGTCTGAGCCTGTATGCCCTGCGATGCATCCACTACAAGAAGAGCCCCTTCACAGGCGGCAAGCGCTCTTGACACCTCATAGGAAAAATCCACATGTCCGGGGGTGTCTATAAGATGCAGTTTATATCCTTTATATTTCATCTGGACTGCCTGTGATTTTATGGTTATCCCGCGTTCCCGTTCAATATCCATGCTGTCCAGAAGCTGCTGCTTCATATTTCGTTTTTCCACGGTGCCTGTTATCTCCAGTATCCTGTCTGCCAGCGTTGATTTTCCGTGGTCTATATGCGCTATGATCGAAAAGTTTCTTGTCTTGTCTATGCTCATCTCTCTCCTATAATTTGATCCTTAACCCTATTCCGTTGACAGAATATCCCTCAAGATCCGTCATAATGGCGTAATCAACAGAGTATTTTCCGCTTTCCACAGAAAAGCCAGTTGAATATTTATCGTCATACCAGCCTGCTGAGACATTAAAATGATCAGATACAAACATTGTCATGCCGGCGGATACAGTGCTGGTATTCTCCGGACCATATTTTGCAAACGCCGCTTTTATTTCAAATCTTTTCCCCTTATATCCGCCATTCAATCGAATATCAACGCTTTTTCCCAACCAAAATCCCGCGGCAGCTGTAAAATTACCCACAGGCAGAGCAGCAAGAAAAAAGGGTTCGGCTCCTGTCTCAGGATCTTTTTCAAGGACTTCCCGGACAAGACGCAGCCCCCCGCCTGTGTGCACGCCTTTAAACCTGGTCATATAAGCCGCGGCTAAAGATAAGTTCCGGGGATTCAACACACCCTTTAATTCTCCGTTCTCATCACGTTCCTCTATCTCTCCCCAGTCAAAATATGATATATCCACCATGAAATGACCTGTTTTTGAGGCGGCGGAATAGACGTAGACATCCCCCGATATCATAAATGTGCTGAACTCAAGCCTGTCTTCATCACTCCCCGTCATGACCGCCGGGCTGAACAGGTCACAACCTCCGAAAGTATTGCCGGCAGCCATCCTTGAGGCTGAATGGGGAAACATCTTCAGTGAAGCGTCTGTCTCTCCATACATAACCTGATGACACACCCATAAACAAATAAAAATAACAATGATTCTAAAACAGTTTCCCATACGAAAGTTAGATTAATCAATATTGTGTTGAACGTCAACTATAATCTATGTAGAATAAAGCGTATTCGCAAGGAGGAAACTATGAATATTGTCCTGCTTCTTCTCACGGGACTTCTCGTGGGGATAGTCAGCGGTATAGTGGGTATAGGCGGCGGTGTGCTTTTTGTGCCCATACTGCTCCACCTTTTCAAATATACCCAGCTTGATGCTCAGGGTACCACACTGGCTCTGCTGGTCCCCCCCATAGGCCTTCTCGCCGCATACGCCTATTATATCAACGGCCACGTGCATATCAGGACAGCCGCCATCCTGGCAGCCGGTTTTTTTGTCGGAGGTCTTGCGGGAGCTTATATAGCTCACGGCCTGCCACAGTCTGTCCTGAGGAAGATTTTCGCCATTTTTATGGCGGTCATATCTATCAGGATGTTTTTCAAAGACTGAGCACAGGGCTCAAAGCATCGATTATTGCAACGGAGGGAGAAAGCCCCATCTTTATCCGCAGCTCGCATCGGCATATATTATCCATGGCATCCACAATATCAGAACGCCTAAGCTCCCCAGCGCATTCCTTATATCTTTTTATTTTCAAAACATAAGGATGTAATTTTATGATTGCAGATATATCTTCGTAACTCATATCTATATTGTCTTTTACATACATTATCTTTTCCAGTTCTTTAAATATCATATTGATTGTCATGAACGGTGCATATGCATCTCCATTTTTAATCAGATATTCCATGGCCTCGACAAACTTTCCTGTCTTACCGTTACGCATATAATCAAGCATCTCAAAAAGACCCGCGGAAGAGAAACATCCACCCATCTCAGCCACATGGGATTCATTCACTTTATCTTCTCCTTCTGTATATTGGATCAGCTTCTCCACTTCATTGAAAAGTATCTCCAGATCAGACTCATTCATGGATACAAGAAGTTCCAGCCCCTCTCTTGAGATGCTTTTGCCCCTGGCTGCAAAACGTCGTGAAATAATATCTTTCACATCTTTTTCGTATAAACGGGGACACCGCACCACCATATCGTTTTTCATACCCGCAAATGCCTTTTTCCGTCCAGTACGTCCCCATTCCGCTGAGTCTGTCATGAAGATCATCATATTCTTCAACTTTTTTCTGTTGCTGAAGATGTCCAGTATCGCATCCATGTCTTTTAACCGCGTAAAATCTTTTATTACTACAACATTCCCGCTGCTGAATATATCCATATTGTAAGCTGCCTGTGCCACGGCGTAACCATCGCTTTCGCCGCCTCTCATGATCTGTATCTGTTCTTTGTCAAATGCGCTTTCCAGGACTTCCATAAGACCGGAAAAATAATAACTTTCATCCGCCACCATTATATATGTGCCAGATGTATTCCCCGATGCTGCTATCTTGAGAAATTCACGAAAATCCATTAAAAGCCCTCTACCAGTTCTTCGGTTATATGGTCTCCCAGTTCCTCAACCGCTTTTTTAAGCAGCTCTGCCTCTGTTGATTCCTGTGTATACTCGAATATGGTCTCAAACACATGGGATTCAGACCCTCCGATGAGCTTTTCATCCTTTTTCAGACTGTAATCAACTGTAAATATCATCCTTACAGATGTGGGATTTCCTTCGTTGTCGATGGAACCTGTCTCTTTCTTAAATTCCAGTACTGTCACCTCAATGATCCCGTCGGCATCTTCCATGCCGCTTATACGCAGATTGCTGATCTCCATCCACTGGTCATTTAATTCCTTAAAAAGCAGATCGCCGATCTCATACTTTACCGTCTTGTTTTCAACACTGCTGATAAATACTGTCTCCACTCCTTCAAGCCTGCTGTTTTGAAACGTATAATAACAGGAAGTCAATGTCATTCCGATAACAACAGCAGCAGTCAATATCTTTTTATTCATCGTTCCTCTCTTTTATTCATTTGAGACCTTAAAGACGCGAACGCCGGATCTTTTTCAGGGTAATCCAATGTATAATGTATGCCCCTTGACTCTTTCCTCCAGGAAGAGGCCATCACTGTAAGACGGGAATTTATAATAAGGTTTCTCATCTCAAGAAGATTCACTGACAATGGGTTTTTATAATAAAATTCCCTGATCTCCTCCTGTATCATCTCCACTCTGCGCATTGCCAGCCTCAGCCTCATATCCGATCTTACGATCCCTACAAAGTTCCACATGGTCCTTCTCAGTTCATCCCAGTCATTGTTGACCATCACGTTCTCATGTTTTTCAACTGTTGGAGACTCCCATATATCCAGGGACGGCACTTTTACCGCAGGATCCTGTCTCTTAAGATCCTCTGCCGCCTTTAAAGCCATGACAGACCCTTCAAGCAGAGAGTTGCTTGCCAGTCTGTTCGCTCCGTGGAACCCGGTGCAGGCTGTTTCACCAACTGCGTAGAGATTTTCTATATCTGTCCTTCCGTTGACTTCCGCGTTCACTCCTCCGCATGTATAATGAGCCGCAGGAACAACGGGTATCATCTCCTTTGTTATGTCAATATTGTATTCAAGGCATTTCTTATGGATATTTGGAAAACGTTCCTTTACAAAAGAAGAAGGTCTCATTGTTATGTCAAGAAACACACAATCTTCCCCTGACAGTTTCATCTCAGTGTCTATGGCCCGAGCCACAATATCCCTCGGTGCAAGTGATTTCATCTCATGATATTTTTCCATAAACGTGTTTCCCGAAGCATCTTTTAATATGCCCCCTTCACCCCTGACAGCTTCTGATATAAGAAAGTTCTTCGCATAAGGATGATACAGCGTGGTTGGGTGAAACTGCATAAATTCCATGCCGCTTACAGTTGCCCCGGCTCTGTAAGCCATGGCTATGCCGTCTCCAGTGGCGGTATCCGGGTTTGACGTGTATAAATATGTCTTCCCTGCGCCCCCAGTTGCCAGTATGGTCTTTCTGGCTCCTATGGACAAGACAGTACCGTTTTTTCTGTCAAACACATACGCCCCCCAGCACCGTTTAGCATCACTGTCCATTGAAGAGAGCTTATATTCCATTATAAGGTCTATGGCGCAGCAGTGATGCATCAATATGATGTTGGGATTGTTCTTAATGCTTTTATAAAGCTGGTTCTGGATCTCCCGCCCTGTGCAATCCCTGTGAAACAGTATCCTGTTCTTTTGGTGAGCCCCTTCCCTTCCGAGAAGGTATTTCCCGGCCTTACCGTCAAACTCCACTCCGTATTTTTCCAGAGATTCAACTGCATACGGGGCTGAGGATATTATATCCATCACCACTTTCTCATCACACAAGCCGTCTCCGGCAATCAATGTATCGTTGTAGTGCATCTCAAAACTGTCGTCGCTCTTATCAACTACCGCCGCTATGCCCCCTTGAGCATATAATGTATTTGTCTCCAGAGGTTCATCCTTGCAGATAAGGATGACCTGTCCCATACTGGACATCTCCATTGCAAGGAGCCCCCCCGCTATTCCTGAACCGATAATAAGATAATCTGTTGTCACTAACATGTCATACCTTTCAACACCATGATAATAATCGCGCTTATGATGTCAATGTTTTTTACTCATCTCCATAGATCCTGGCACTTGCTATCATGTCCGCAGCTACTAAGACCGCGCACGATTCTACTACCACAGCAGCTCTATCCGCAAAAGAGATATCATGCCTGCCGCTGTGCGCCACGTCGACTTCACGTCCTGTATCTTTTTGCACAGTCCGCACCTGTCTTCCTGTCAAAGTCGCAGGAGGACGCATTGAAACCCTGAACACCAGGTCATTTCCATTTGTTATGCCTCCATTTATACCTCCGGTCCCGCTGTCCCGCAGCCTCAAATCAGCATCGAGCCATCCTGAATATTCAGAACCGTACATCCCTGCTGCGCGGAACCCCGCTCCAAACTCTATCCCGGTTACTCCCGGGACAGAAAAAACAAGTGCTGATATTGCTGATTCCATGGAATAAAAAAACGGCTCGCCCAGACCGGGTTCCAGTCCCTTTACTACGCAAGCTACCAGACCTCCCAGGGTATCCCCGGCTGATTCCGCATGACGGATGGATTCTTCCCTTTTCCCGGTCTTCACCACTTCGGCTTCAGCAGTTACTTTCGGAGCCATGTTTTTTACTATGGCTGCAGCTGCGACTAATGGGGCAGTCATCCTTCCTGAAAATACCCCGCCGCCTCTTTTATCGTTAAAACCTCTGTATTTTATATCTGCAGTGACATCCGCATGACCGGGCCTCGGATTATTGATGATCTCTTTGTAATCGGCACTATTCTGAGAGCTGTTCTCTATGAAAAGCGTTAACGGAGCCCCAGTCGCCCTGTTATCTTTCAACCCGGAAAGTATCTTGAAATGATCTTGTTCACGTCGCCCGCTCTCCCACGACGATGAAGGCCTTCTTCTCTCAAGAAGTTCTGCTATTGCGTTCTCATCCACAATAATCCCGGGCATCATGCCGTCTATGACAACCCCTACTCCCTTGCCGTGAGACTCTCCGAATATTGTGACCTTCAGAGTCTTGCCAAATGTGTTCACCGGCAGCCGCCTTTCAATATCTTCAGATCCCTGAAGAAGCCTTCATATGATTTTTTTACAGCGCGATCTCCACTCAATAATACTCCTTTTTCTGAAATCAGTCCAGCCAAAGCGTAGGACATGGCAAGTCTGTGGTCTCCTCTTGCGCTCAACATCTTTCCTCCGCGGATATTCCCGCCATTTATGACAAAGCCTCCGTCTCCAAGCTGAATATCCACTCCCAGCCGTCTGAGGTCCTTGAAAAGATGAGCCTCTCTGTCAGATTCTTTTATTCTCAGACGCTCTGTGCCTGTGATCCTGGATTCACCGCTTATATATGACGCCAACACAGCCAGAGGAGGTATGATATCGGGATTATGCACACAGCTGCAGTTAAACGCCTTTAACGGAGAACGTGATGCTCTTACATATCCCGCCCCTTCTTTTACCGTTCCTCCGGCCTTTCTGATTATATCGATTATACCCGCATCAATACCTGTTTTATCGCAGCAGTAGACTTTCACGTCTCCGGAGCATACGCCCCATATGAGCCAATATGCTCCGTTTGACCAATCTTCAGACGCTGTTACTTCATAATCTCCCTCTTTCACCGGATGGACTATCTTGTATTCATTACCTCTTCTCCGCTCTGCTGCCGCTCCGAATTCTTCCACTGTGCGCAGTGTCAGATCTATATATTGTCTGCTTATATTATGCTCAGACACCACTGTAGAAGGTTTTCCTCCGCATGCTCCTGCCATTATCAGTCCCGTTACAAGTTGTGAACTCTTCCCTCCCTGTAACGTGATCCTCGAAGCATATTTTACAGGCAATACCTCTCCCCCATTACCGTCTCTATTCCTGTATTCGATCCCCGCCCTATGCAGCTCTTCCTTAAACCATCCTCTGTTTCTCGCCATCAGACCAGGGCGGCCTTTCACTGCAAAACCTTTTCCATATGCGGCGATCAGAGGAATAAACATGCGCATAGACAATGCTGAACTGCGGAAATCGTATACTTCAGCAGTATGGAACATACCCGGCTCCACGATGATAGTATCACGGGTCCAGACAACTCTTCTGCCGCTTCTTGTCAAGACGTCAGCAGCCACATTTACGTCCTCACATCTTGCTGCATTATATATAACAGTCCTGCCCCTGTTGAACATAGCCATGGCCAGTATCCTCTGGACATGGCTTTTGCTTCCCTTTAATCTAATCTCTCCGCACGGTTCAGATGATGTTATGTATCTCATCAAGCATCCTTTTCAACGCCTTTTCATCCAAAGGTCCTTTTGAATAATAAACAAGGTCAGCGCAATCAAGATAGTGTTCCTTCCTTTTTTCAAAGATTTTATCATAGAGCCGTTTCCCGTCTCCTGCCAGCAAGGGACGAAACTCATCTGTATTTTCACCGGTGTCACTGCGCCACATGAGTATATTATAATAATCTTCAGCGATAGAGGCTGATATCCTCTTATTTTCCAGGGCGCCTCCCCCTAAAGCAAGTATCTCCGGATATTCATCTGCCATCCTGAAATAGGCAGCTTCCTCAGCTTTTCTGAACGTATCCTCACCCTCCATGAAAAGTTCCTTTATGGACTTGCCTTCGAAACGCTCGATCTCCAGGTCCAGGTCCACTGTATTCTTATAATATTCCGAAAGCATATTAGCCATTGTACTCTTCCCGGAAAGCATCATCCCTGACAGTGATATTCGTGTCCCCGGCTTTCCCCGGTGCCATCCCATATCAGTCTCTGCCGGGACCTCTCCTGTCATTAACCTGCACGCCTCTTTCCCCTGTTCAAGAAGCCAACGTCCTCCCCCTATATCCACCTTCCCTCTAAGTTTATTCTCTGCATCCTTTGGGTGATAGACCGCATCCACAGTATAAGGAGTATTCTCGATGGTGCTGTTATATACTCTGGCAAGAGGTGGCACAGCTCTTATAACAATATCAAAACGGGAATAATCAATGTTTTTATCAAGAACCAGAAAGGGGATATTAAACATCCCTGCTGCCCTTTCTCCCCTTTCCCTGCTTCTGTTTATTAAAACGGTATCTATCCTTTTTTGAGCCAGAGCCGCCAGTGCGGCTTTACCTGCGCCGCCCGCTCCTATCACTGCGGCTTTCATGTTTTCCACGCCCTTGATGCTCTGCAGGATCGAGCCCACTGCCGCAATATCAGTATTATAGCCCTTCACTTTACCATCTTTTACCACGCATGTGTTCACAGCCTTTATCATATTGCCGCCTTCATCCAGCGCGTCACATAACCCAGCCATATCTTCTTTAAATGGAGCCGTCACATTAAAGGCTTGCAGACCCAGTTGTCCAGCCGCATCCACTATTTCTCCTGCGTTTTCCACTGATATTCGCATGTATCTTGCTTTTCCCGATGTAAATACCCTGAACATCTCCGGCGATCTTGAATGAGATACAGGTCTGCCGAAAACACCATATTTGGGCATTTCATTTCTTGCCATATAATAACTCCTCGGCTTCAACATATGTCATCTGTCCCTCTGCAGTCCGTATGTCACCTAAAGAAGTATAATTTAAAGGACAGCCTGACAAAAGATTGAAATACCTTGTCAACCGTCCTTTATTTCCCATTCCGATGATCACGTTTCCCTTGTGCATCCACTGAAACTTGACAAATTCATCCAGCTTTCTGTAACTTTCTATTTTCACAGCGATTTTCACAAGGGATCCCGTATGACCTGCCATTCTATTGAAGACCTTTTCCAGCTCTCCGATCTCATGGTAACCATTTAATAGATGACAGGACAGGACAAGGCGGGTTTTTGTCTCTTTTTTTTTAACTTCTTCTTGGAATCGTTCTATACCAGCGCTGTCCTGCCAGTCTATATCCACATATGATATACCGTTTTCCACAGCACATTTGATCACTTCACCGCTGTATTCATCCAGGTTCGCCCCTGTCTTCAGAACTATGTTTTTATGTTTTGCAAACAATCGCTTCAAAAATATTATACCATATTCATGCATGTCATTGCGTATCTCCACAGATTCATATCTGGAACACAATTCATCGACGTCATAACGTTTTTCACCAAGACTTAAAACAAGCATGGATATAATATATGCCCAGTTTCACTTATGAGCAAGTATTTGAACAGTGTAATGAAAAAAAGAGAAGCGGGGAGATAGTATCTCCCCGCATATGATCAATTAAAAAACTGCTTCATCTTTTTGACGGCCATAACGGCTTTTCTTCCCGGCACTTTTTCTTCAATGCCGAACATACCGTCGATATTTGTCTCAAGTATGCCTCTTGTGGTACAGATCATTATTGCATTGAATGCAAAATGAGAGGAGGCTACATCCTTAAAGGGTGATTTGGTCCCTATATACTGAGTGGCCATATCGGCATCATCAGAAGCCTTTATAAGTACTCTTGAGATAAATACAGCATAATCAGCCTTGGTGACAGCTTTGTCAGGATAGAAATTTCCGTCCGGGTAGAGGTCTATAATACTGTTTTCCACGACTTTTGAGATAAATGAATATGCCCAGAAGTCATCTTCCACGTCAGGCAGGACCACTTCCTCTTCCTGCTCATCCTGTGAACCGTAAGCCACAAAACCGTTTCCATCCTCTTTTTTGAAGAGGTCCTCGATGGAAAGCTCATCAATGAAAAGCGCCGCGACATCTGCCCTGGTTATCTCTGAGTTAAGGGCTATCCGCCTTGCGGCTTTCCCCATACCGGCGACTGCCACCTGGATCTCGTTCATCTGCGCCATGAGCTCCATGGTCACCTTGTCATCGCCCTTTTTGTTCAGGGCCTGTGTATACCATTCACGGGCTTCTTCATATTCGCCAAGCCTGAAATGCGCATAACCCATGTTTCTTGAGGTTACTACGTTCTCTTCCAGTTTATAGGCCTTCTTAAAAGATCTCAGTGCTTTTTTATGGCGGTTCATTGCAACATATACTTTGCCCTGCGCGATGAATCCTTTCCAGTATTTTTTATCCTTTGAGACACATTCTTCTGTGAACTTCAGTGCAGCTTTCAGCTTTCCTTCGCCAAGATAGGCATATGCCATGCCTTCATAAGCGGGCGCATAATCCGGATCGAGACTTTTAGCGAGATTGAACTCATTAAAAGCCTTTTCCCATGATCCTTCTTCAATATATTTCATCCCTTCCCTGTAATGTGAGCCGGGAGTGTCCATTATACTCTCCTGCTTGCGTTCTGGTCCGCATGCTGAAAGCAGGACGATCATCACCAGTGTAAATATCAATGCAACACGTTTCATATCAACCCCCTGTTTGTCTACTTAAGCAGAAAAATGACTTTGCATTTTTTCAGCTGGTCTTTTAAGTTCTCGTCATTTGTGAGCAGCGCTGCATCGGCATCAGATATGTATATGTCCATGCTGTTGTCCGCGGCTTTCACTGCTTTGATCACCATGGGATTATCCGATACTCTTTCATCCTCTTTTGCGGATTTGATATCTTTTGCATAACCCACGACTCCCATTTTCACAGCATAGTCCGGATCCACATAAGCAGCATCATATACTGTGGTGTTGTCTTCAGCATAAATACGGGGCGCCATGCACGGAAGTACCGTAAACTCAGTGGCGTCGATCACTATGCCTGTGAAATCAGCTCCGCTTCCCGGTTCCCCATCGCCTGCCACTGAGGGTATTTCCTGGGGCTGGTCATACAAAGGAAGCATTATCTTGGCAATATCGCCTGTTATGGCTATGCTCAAGATCACTTCTATTGTTCCGTCGGACATATATTTTATCTTTTCTTCCTTATACCCTCTGAGCACACCCTGTACCTTGGACTTGATCACATCGTCTTTAAGCATGAAATTCTCCACAGTTGTCTCTGACGTGACATTGACACCCTGTATGATCTCAAGCAGATTTCGCTGTGCGTCCTGTAAAGCTGCTCTTTTAGCGGCGGGTCTCTGTGCTGCTGCGGGCAAGTTCGGATTCGGTGCTCCGATTCCCACTGCCTTTATTACAAGCTGTGTCCAATCTATCTCACCTTTATCCATCTGTTCTACCATATTTGTCTCCTGTGCGTATGATCCTGCTATCAGGAAAAACATGCATAAAACTAATACCGCCAATACTTTTTTCATAACTACCTCCTCAAATATTCAGTCTAAATAATTATAGCAATTGAAAGGGATTTATCAAGTCTGTCTCTTCCATAATATCACTGCGGGATGATTACTTTTGCAAGAAGGACCAGTGCCGCCGCCATAATACCTGCTGCTGCATCATCAGCCATTATCCCAAGTCCGTCTTCCCTCCTGTCAAGCCTGTTAACAGGGAACGGCTTGAATATATCAAAGATGCGGAAGAAAAGAAATGAGAGCAGGATCATATAGGGCGAACTGCCGCAGAAAAGCAGCGGGATAAACTGTCCAACAAACTCATCAAGTATAACCGCAGAAGGATCCTTCGAACCGAATATCCTTCTGGCAGATCTTGCCAGCACAGCCCCTGAAATAAAGACCGGTACCATCCATGCCAGGTTCCACAGCCCGATATTCCGTAAAAAGAACCAATATACAGCCACAGCTGCTATGCTCCCAGCTGTGCCAGGCGCATATTTGACCTTGCCCAGAGAGAGAAGCGTAAGATATGTCTCATTGACTTTGTCCCCGAATTCACTGTTTGAGACAATACCTCTGTTCTTTTTTATATAGTCTATCCCTGAATATACAGTCAAAGCCATGGCAGAAAAGAATAATATCTGTGCTGCT
>CAZGIO010000036.1:0-12990 GCA_964525975.1 uncultured bacterium | reverse complement strand
GACTCTTAATCAGCGGGTCGTAGGTTCGAGTCCTACTGGGATCATAAAAAAAGGCCGTTTATAAAACGGCCTTTTTTTTATCTCTTTTTTTATTCTTCTTTTACTTCTGAGTCAACTCGTTCTGGCTTGAAGGATCAGATGCAGGCCCTGCGATCATGCTTTTCAGATAATCGATCTTCACGCCGTCGGCTATTCTAAGCTGTACTTTTTCTTCATCTATCTTTACGATAGTCCCGTATATCCCGGCGTTTGTGAGGACTCTGTCCCCTGTCTTCAGGCTTCCGAGCATCTCCTGATGTTTTTTTCTCTGTTTTTTCTGGGGCACTATCAGTATCAGATAGAAAACCACAAAAAATGCCACGATGGGCAGTATCCCTATTAAAGGGTTCTGCTGCGCCGCAGCCTGTGTCAATATTGAAAATATAATGCTATTTATCATCATCTCCTCCTTTTTTGCTGATGATTACTTTTATCTCACCTTCACGATAACCTTTAAGGTTTTTTACAACAGCGGTGACCATATCTGCTATGATCTTCTCCACAAAAGGCGCTGTCTTTATCTGCATACCCCCTGAGGAGACTCTGACAAACCCTTCAGGTTCCATCCTGCAGCAGATATCCTCTCCCCTGTTCTCCCTGGCATACTCCTCCATACAGCTGTATCCGCATTTACCGCAGTCAAGTCCCGGCGGATATTCAGAAAGCCCGGATAACGCAGAGAGCAGATCATCCACTACCTGGCTTTGTTCAGTCTGTCCCACTGTCACTGAAGCGATCATGCCCTTCCCAAGCTGTTCAGATATCTCTCCGTCCCTGCTGCATACAATGCGGGGAAGCTGCACATCTTTATACCCTTCGATAAATAGATAATCTGTGGCAAGAAAACGTTTGATTATCTTTGGGAGTCCGGGATCTGTCTCCTGCGTATAAATATAACCGCCGTGGGCCACAACGGCCTGCGAAGCACCTGTATCAATAAACTCCGAACTGTCATTTGCGCCTTGTATATCCGGCATGTTGTGGGTGTGCTTGATCACAACGGCAGTCTTTCCTTCGCTTTTCAGCCTTTCTATTAGTCTGTTTATCAAAGAGGTCTTTCCGCTTTTCTTATAACCCACTACCTGTACAAGTCTCATAGGACCCTATGCTTCCGCTATCATCTCTATCTCAACAAGGGCGCCAAGAGGCAAAGCCGCCACTTCAAAGGCGCTTCTCGCAGGTGGTTCCCCGGGAAAGAATTTTGCATATTCTTCATTAAAAGGAGCAAAGTCATTTATGTCACTGAGATAGACGGTGGCCTTTACCGCTTTTTCAAGACCTGTTCCCGCAGCTTCAAGTACTGCTTTAACATTTTTCAGCGACTGTACAGTCTGTTCTCTAACGCCGCCTTCAACAAATTTCCCCGTCTTTACATCGATGGGAAGCTGCCCGGAAGTGAATACCATTCCGTTTACCTTGACCCCCTGGCTGTATGGCCCCACTGCTTTAGGGGCGTTCTCACTCTTTAATATCTCTCTCATCTCGACCTCCTTATTAATCTTCGAAAATCTTTCCTCTATAACGTTCCATCTCACTGTAAATACAGCCGCAGTACTGCTGCCTGTACATACCGAGTTCTTTGGACCTTTCGATCCCCTCTTTCCATCCTTCTCGGAAATCCATGTATAAAAATTTTTTTCCGTATGCTTTGGCTGCTGACTCGCCCATCTCGCGTATCAGTCCATGACGCTGCATCTTGCTGTAGAGGAGTGTAGTAGTAAATGAATCAAAGTTCCCTTTTCTGGCTATCGCAGCCGCTTTCTCAAGACGCATGGAATAGCAGTTTGGACATCTCCCGTTTTCCCTGTATGCGGAATCTCTCAGGAACTTCACCAGGCTGTATTCATCTATGGTTATGAGCGGTATCCCCATTGTCTTAAAATATTCTTCCGCTGTGTCGAGACGTTTTTTATATTCGGTATATGGATGAATATTGGGGTTATACCAAAGACCGTGAATATCATAACCTGCATCTTTCAAGTTCCTGATGGGATAAATGGAACAGGGGCCGCAGCAGATATGCAGCAGTATCTTTTTACTCATATCCCTGGTCCTCCTCCTCTTTACTGAGGCCAAGGGCATCAAAAGCGGCCGGGGCCGCTGTCCTCCCCCGTGGAGTCCTTTCCATAAAACCGGATCTCACGAGAAACGGCTCATAAAGGTCTTCTATTGTATCTTTCTCTTCACCCAACACCACTGCCAGAGTATCCAGACCCACGGGACCTCCTCCGAACCGTCTTATGATCACAGAAAGGATCTTTCTGTCCATCTTTTCCAGTCCATACCCGTCAATATGCAGCAGTGTAAATGCCTGTTGGAGGACGCTTTCATCGATGGTCCCCCCATTTTTCACTTCAGCGAAATCACGCACCCTTTTCAAGAGCCTGTTGGCGACCCTTGGAGTATACCGTGAACGTTTCGCTATCTCCTTTGCTGCGTCACCATGTATCCTCACATCCAGTATTGAGGAGGAACGCTGTATGATCTCCTCTATCTCCTCTGTCCCGTAAAACTCAAGATGTTCCATGACGCCGAACCTGTCCCTTAATGGTGATGTAAGAAGTCCGGCTCTTGTCGTGGCTCCTATGAGTGTGAACGGCTGAAGGGGGATCCTGATATTCCTGGCTCCGGGTCCTTTTCCGATTATTATGTCCAGCTCAAAATCTTCCATGGCTGAATAAAGGACCTCCTCGACACTTCTGTTGAGTCTGTGTATCTCATCCACAAAGAGAATATCTCCTGCTTCAAGATTGGTAAGAATAGCGGCCAGGTCTCCCGGTTTTGTTATCACAGGTCCGCTTGTTATCTTAATATTTACGCCCATCTCATGGGCGATGATATAGGCAAGTGTGGTCTTGCCGAGACCGGGAGGTCCATAAAGAAGGGTATGGTCCACAGGTTCTCCCCTGGCTGAGGCCGCCTGTATGTATATCTTAAGCTTTTTGATCAGTTCCTTCTGTCCTATGAAATCATCCAGAGAGAGCGGACGAAGGGACTTGTCATTGTCTATAAACTCATCTACGATATTTGGATCTGTCTCTCTTTTGTCCAATGTATCACTTCCCCAGATATTTCAGTGCTTCTTTAATTATATCCTTGGTATCTACGCTGTTACCCTGCGCCATTATGTCATGCACCACAGCACGGACTTTTGACGCCGGAAATTGAAGTGAGACCAGTGCTTCCACGGCTTCCTGGCCTGATCTGATATCTCCCCTTATGTTTTTTCCCTCCATCTCCGGCCTTATAAGAGTCCCCTTCAGCTCAAGCACAAGACGTTCCGCTGTTTTTTTTCCTATGCCTGAAAGAGACGTCAGAAAACGCACATCGCCGTTTTGTACAGCATCGATGATGAGGAGGTAGCTGCTTTGAGAAAGCATCTTCATGGCTCCCTTGGGACCTATTCCGGATACGCTTATAAGATGTCTGAAAAGGATTTTTTCCTCCATATCCATGAACCCGTATAAAGTCTCTTCATCTTCCTTCACATGATGGTGTATAAGGACCTTAATATCCTGCCCTTCCCCGGGAAGCATGGCCATGGATGAGCTGGACATAAAGATCTCGTACCCGATTCCCGATGCCTCTATGATAATATGGTCATCACCTTTATACTCTATGAATCCTCTGATATAGGAGATCACAGATATCTGCCTCCGCTCTGTTTGTTAAAATGGCATATTGCGGCGGCGGCGGCATCATACGCATCAAAAGGATGGATCTTCTCCTTTATACCTGTCAGGATAGAGACCATCCTTGAGACCTGCTGTTTCTCCGCAGTACCGGTGCCCACCACTGCAAGTTTTATCTCTTTCGGTGAATAACCGTATATGTTTATTGAATTTGCTGCTAATGTATAGAGCACGACGCCTCTTGCATGGCTCACCATGATGGCGGACCTGGCATTGCGCGCGAAAAAAATATCTTCCACGGCGGCGTCTTCAGGATTGTATCGGCTGCATAGATCATCCACTTTTGAATGTATGGTCATCAGTTTCTGCTCCAGGGGCAGTTCTTTCCCGGGCTTTATCACCCCGAATTCCAGGATATTAAACCTGCTGCCGCATTTTTCCACCACGGCAAAACCGGTCTTAGAGACTCCCGGATCAATGCCCAAAGTCACCATTATTCACCGGCGATCTTCTCCATGATGGTATCATCTATGTCAAAATTAGCGTATACGTTCTGGACATCGTCGTTATCTTCAAGAAGGTCCATCATCTTGAGCACTTTTTTTGCTCCATTTTCCTCCAGGCTTACGCTGTTCTTCGGGATCATGGTAAGAGAGGACTCGTTCACATGGACGCCCTGGGCTTCAAGTCCCTTGACACTTTCCATCAGGGCTGAAGGTTCACAATAAAGTTCAAACTCATCATCTGAAGGAGTTATATCATCAATACCGGCTTCTATTGCGATATCGGTGAGTTTTTCTTCACTTATATTATCACTGGGGACAGTAATGATGCCTCTTTTGTCAAACATCCATGCCACAGAACCGTTTTCGCCGAGGTTTCCACCGACTTTTGAGAATATATGACGCACTTCAGCCACAGTCCTGTTTTTATTATCTGTCATGACTTCCACGAAAACAGCCACTCCCTCAGGTCCGTAACCTTCATATGTTACTTCCTCATAGACTACGCCAGGCAGTTCCCCTGTTCCTTTCTGGATAGCTCTTTCAATATTATCCTTTGGCATGTTGTTGCTTTTCGCCTTGTCTACTGCCATCCTCAGCCTTGGATTAGCTTCCACATCCCCTCCGCCGAGACGGGCCGCGACTGTTATCTCTTTTATGATCTTGGTGAATATCTTGCCCCTGGCTGCATCCGCTTTACCTTTTTTATGCTTTATTGTGCTCCATTTATTATGACCTGACATATTCTAACCTCCTGATGACATTTGTATAAATATACCATATATCGTATTCTTTGCAATATTTTTGTCTACCCTTGACAATATGGCAATATCATCTATTTTATCCGTATGAAAGATTACCCACTGCTTGCCAGCGCACCGCTGGCAGATATCTCAGGTCCTGAGTTCCGCATGTCACTTGAAGAACACAGGGGCTGCGACCTCTATTTTACCGAGATGATCAGCGCATCTTCTGCGCTTTCGGGATCCAGGTTTGAAGATTACTATACAGATTTCTCACCTGCTCCGGAAAAGACCGTGGCTCAGCTGGTGGGAGCACGCACTGATCTCCTCAAACAGGCGGCTAAAAAGATCTTGAAGTCAGAACCCCGCCTGTATGGCATCGATATCAATATGGGATGTTCCGCGCCTCTCATCTTCAAGAAAGGCGCCGGCATAGCATGGATGAAAAGGACAGACGAGATCCCCGGTCTGATCTCCGAACTTAGGGAAGTGGCAGGTAAGCGCTCCATATCCATAAAAATACGCCTGGGATTCATCCGTGACGAACCCCATTTTGTTGAAACGGTTAAAGCCGCTGAAAAAGGCGGCGTTGATATGATCACAGTACACTGCAGAAGCAAAGCCGACAAATTCAAAAGAAACGCCGACTGGAAATATCTTGACATAGCAGCTGACAATACTTCGGCATATATCATGGGCAACGGGGACATCGGGGAAGGATCAGCAGGTAAGTTCCTGCGGGAACACAGAAATAAGGGGATGATGGTGGGTAGAAAGTCAGTCTCTGAGCCCTGGGTATTCAGCCGTATAAAAGCCGTTGAACAGGGAGATCCGAACAGAGAACCATTCAGCCGGCTTGAATATCTTAAAAGATATGTCAACCGCATGCTGACCCACACGCCTTATGAACTGAGGCTTAAACGTTTTCGAAGGTTTGCCCTCTATTTTTCCAAAAGTCTCTTCTGGGACCACGCTTTTAACGTGAAAGTGATGAACTCCCCTGATTTCGAGACAGCCGCGGAATCTGCCATAGATTATTTTACTATACACGATGACGAGATATTAGATATGGGGAGGTGATCATCACCTCCCCTTAAAGTTTAAAGACAAGACTTGATAATATCCAGAGCTTTGTCTATATCTTCCTTTTTCACATCCAGGAAAGGCCTGAACCTTATGGATTTCTGGCCGCAGGGCAATGCAATGAGGCCTTTTTTGTAGAGGTCCCCCTTCAAGGCGTCTCTTTTTTCACTGTTATCAAGGTCAAAGGCCACCATGAGTCCTTTTCCTCTTATATTGGAAAGACTGCTGCACTGGCAAATGTGGAAGTCCCCAAAGAAAGCTGCCCCCATCTCAGCAGCATGTTCGACAAGTCCTTCCTCTTTTATGATCTGAAGGTATTTTGCCGCTCTTACCATATCGGTTACATTGCCGCCCCATGTGGAATTTATCCTGCTTGATTCATGAAAAACGTTGTTTTCCACTTCATCGAGTCTGTCACCGGCGAATATGCCGCATACCTGCATCTTTTTACCGAAACAGATGATATCAGGTCTCACGCCATGATGTTCATGGGCCCACATCTTCCCTGTGATACCCACGCCTGACTGTACTTCATCGAGTATAAAGAGTATGTCGTTTTCGTTGCATATCTTCTGGAGAGACTGCATAAACTCAGGACGAAAATGGTTATCTCCGCCTTCACCCTGTATAGGTTCGATGATAAGTCCCGCTATATCGTCGGGATTGTCGTTGACGGCCTTCATTATCGCATCAAGAGAGCGCTTCTCTGAAGCCATGACTTCATCCAGATGTTCCTCTATGGGAAACACCATCTTGGGATTGGGTACTCTGGGCCAGTCGAACTTCGGGAAATACTTGATCTTCCTGGGATCGAACGTATTGGTCAAAGAGAGTGTGTATCCTGACCGTCCGTGGAAAGCCTGTTCAAAGTGGATTATTTTTGTGCCCTTCTCGCCTTTGATGCCCTTTTCCATGTTTTTCCTGATCTTCCAGTCAAAGGCTGTCTTTAATGCATTTTCCACGGCTAGTGCTCCCCCTGCCACAAAAAACTGATATTTCATTGACGAGGGCATGGCTATCTCAGCCACAGCCTGAGCGAATTCAGCCATCTCTACGGTGTATATGTCGCTGTTGGAAGGATTGGCTATGGCCACGTGCTTGATCTTATCCATAAAATCATCGCTGACCATGGCCGGGTGGTTGTGTCCCAGTGGCTGTGATGCGAAAAATGAGAAAAAATCAAGATAATCTTTGCCGCTCAGAGCATCATGCAGATAACTGCCTTTGCTTTTCCTGATGTCATATACGATGTCGAAACCGTCTGCGAGCATGTGAGAGCTCAATACTTCGTGTACATTCTTTGGTGTCACTTTGTCCATATTTATAACCTCCTTGATTTACAATACTTCAATAGGAGTTTATATGTTTAAACAATAGTGTCAAGTCAATTTGTGTCCCTGAAACCCATATTTGATGATTTGCATACCTGTCAGGTATTTTCAGTCGATTACATGACTCTAAAGAGATGGTTTAGGGGGAGGAACCTCCCCCTGTCATATCATTTCAGCAATGTCTCCATGGCATCCATCCCTGCTTTGATCTCCTCCATGCTTGTGGCATAGGAAAGTCTCAGAAAGCCTTCCCTTCCGAATGCCTCTCCGCTCACCGCGGCGACAAGCCCCTCCTCAAGGAGGTATTCCACCATCTGGTCAGAAGTCTCAAAACCAAGGTTTTCCATGGCTTCGCTTACATCGGGAAACACATAAAATGCGCCGCACGGTTTGGGGCATTTTACACCCCTGATGCCATTCAGCCGTTTTATTATATAATTACGCCTGGCCTCGAACTCCCTGCGCATCTCCTCGACTTCAGTGCCGTCGCTGTTGATAGCCGCAAGTGATGCATACTGCGCTATTGAATTGGGGCATGATGTTATCTGTCCCTGAAGCATGGACATCTTTTTTATGATCCACTGAGGTCCCGCAACAAAACCTATCCTCCATCCAGTCATGGCATATGCCTTGGACACGCCGTTGATCAGGATCGTCTTTTCGGGAAGGTATTTGGCTATGGTATAATGTTTTTTTCCGTCAAATATCAGTTTCTCGTAGATCTCATCTGAAATAACCCATATGCTGCGCATCCTGCAGAATGCCGCAAGTTCCTTGAGAAACTTCTTGGTATATACTGAACCAGTGGGGTTATTGGGTGAATTGATCAGTATAAGCCTTGTCTTGGCTGTGACCGCTTTTTCTATGTCTTCCATCGTAGGCTGAAAATGGTTTTCAGGGCGGCATTCCACAATAACCGGTTTTGCTTCAGCGGTCTTTATCTGTTCAGTGTATGAGACCCAGTAAGGCGAAAATATGATACATTCGTCATCGGGGTTCAATAATGTGAAAATTGAGTTCCATAAAGCGTGTTTTGCCCCTGAAGAGATCAGTATGTTGCTCTCGTCGTATCCCTTCAGCCTGTTGTCTTTTTCCAGTTTCTCGATAACCGCGTGTTTAAGTTCCTTTATCCCTGAAGCAGTGGTATATCTCGTCTTTCCCTGGTTCAGGGCTTCTATAGCCGCATCTATGATGAACCTGGGCGTGTCAAAATCAGGCTCCCCCGCTCCAAAAGACATCACGTTCACTCCCTGCGCTTTCAACTCATTCACTCTCTGAGTCACTTTCAGTGTGGGAGATTCAGACAACATTCCTACTATTTCTGAAAAAGGCATTCTATCATCCCCTTAAGCATTTAACAAGGTGAGGCAGACTGTGTTGACAATATCCTCCACGCTGCATCCCCTTGACAGATCATTATACGGTTTGGCGAGCCCCTGTATTACAGGTCCTATGGCTTCAGCTCCAGCCAGCCTCTGAACAAGCTTATAGCCGATGTTCCCCGCTTCAAGAGAAGGAAAGATAAGGCAGTTGGCATGCCCCGCAGTAGTGGACCCGGGGGCTTTTTTTGCCGCAACGGACTCCACAATAGCGGCATCCGCCTGCATCTCGCCGTCAAATTCAAAAGAGACGCCTCTTTTACCCAGAATCTCCACGGCTTCACAGACCTTGTCCACTCTTTCATGCTTCGCGCTTCCCTTTGTTGAAAAGCTCATCATAGCCACTTTCGGCTCTATTCCCAGGATGTTCTTTGCAGTGGCAGCAGATGCCTCAGCGATATCAGCCATCTGTCCGCTGTCGGGATCCGGTACCACGGCGCAGTCTCCGAAGAGAAGTATGCCGTTGTGTCCGAACTCTTCCCTTGGTGTGACCATTATAAAGACAGATGATACTGTCTTCATACCGGATTTAAGCCCCACACCCTGTATAGCCGCTCTCAGGACGTTTCCCGTTGTATTGAGGGCTCCGGCCACAACAGCGTCCGCCTTCCCCATGTCAAGGAGCATGGCGGCATAATAAAGCGGGTTTTTTATTGTTTCCCTGGCATCCTCTTCTGTGATGCCCTTGTGTTTTCTTTTTTCGAAAAAACGCGTGCACAGCTCAGCGAACTCCGGATCTTTAGCGTGGTCCCTGATATCAACCATGGACATATCCATGGAGACTTCGGCGCACTTTGCCCTGATATCATCTTCATCACCTACAAAAACAACTTTTTTCACCAGTTTTCCGCTTGTGAGCTCTTTTGCGGCGTGTATCATCCTGGGGTCATCAGCTTCCGGCAGGACCACTGTTCGTGGTCTTTCAGCTGATTTGTCTCTTATATACCCAATAAAATCCATATCAATCCTCTTCCAGCATATGGACGCAAACTCCGCTTCTCAACTTAGGTTCGAACCAGGTAGATTTAGGCGGCATGACTTTACCGGCATCTGCAACAGACATAAGCTGTTCTATAGAAGTGGGTTTCATTGAGAACGCGACTTTGAAACCGCATTCGTCTACAAGTCTTTCCAGTTCATTCAGACCACGTATACCTCCGACGAAATCAATGCGCTTGTCTGTCCTGGGGTCTCCGATTCCCAGCAGAGGAGCAAGAAGATTGTTCTGGAGTATGGCCACGTCCAAAGATTCTATGGGATCTTTTCCGTTGAAACTGTCTTCCATGGCAGTGAGACAATACCAGGTCCCGTCAAGATACATGCCGTAGGTATTGAACTCATTTGGAGTAAAAGGCAGCCCTTTTTTTCCTGTCTCTTCAATTTCGAATTTTTCAGAGACCTTCATCTTAAACTCTTCACTGTCCATGCCGTTAAGGTCTTTCACGACCCTGTTGTAATCCATGATATACATCTGATCATGTGGAAAGATTACAGAAAGGAAATAGTTGTATTCCTCTGTTCCGGCATGACTGCTGTTTTCCTTCATCATCATGGACCTTACACGTGTGCCTGCCGCGGACCTGTGATGTCCGTCGGCAACATAGAGATAATCTATGGCTTCAAACTCGCTTCTGATCTTTTCTATTGTCTCTTTATCCCTTACGACCCAGAAGGTATGTCTCACTGTTGCAGTCTCCTGGGAAGTAAAATCATACTCAGGCTCATTATTTTCAGCATAATCGGCGATGATGCTGTCCAGGGAATCTTTGGCTTTGTATGTAAGGAACACAGGCCCTGTATTTGCTTTTAATGTATATACATGCCTGGTCCTGTCATCTTCCTTATCCTTACGTGTGAACTCGTGCTTTTTGATGATATCCTTTTCATAATCATCAACGGAAGCGGCAGCCACGATGCCGGTCTGTGTATGTTCCCCCATCTTCTGTCTGTATATATAATATGCTTCTGCATCATCCTTCTTCATCCATTCTCTTTCAATGAGCTTATCGAGATTTTCCTTTGCCTTTCTGTAGACAGCATCATCATAGATATCAGTGTCAACGGGAAGATCTATCTCAGGCTTCACCACATGAAGGAATGAATATTCATTACCTTCGGCCATCTCTCTTGCTTCAATTGAATTCATCACATCATATGGAGGAGATGTGATCTTTTCAGCTAATTCTTTCCTGGGGCGCAATCCTTTAAAAGGTTTCACACGAGCCATAGTAAACTCCTTTCAAAAACAATACGAATATGATAACTCCTGTACCCAGATGATATACATAACTCTGTTTCTGTCAACGATAATAGTAAGATTCTATCTTGATGTGTTCTTTTTCTTGATCTTTTGCTGAATGATCCTCAATATGATAAAGATAAAGAGCGATATGTAGATCATGACAACAGCTATGGGTTTTGAATACTTCAGCCCGAACGAAGTAAAACGCTCATATATCATGACCGGTGCCGTCATGGGGTGATAAGCCAGGATCACCACTGCGCCAAACTCACTCAGCCCCCTTGCCCACATCATGATCAAACCTGATAATATATCCGATATCGAGCACGGGAGCACCACTTTAAAGAATGTGGATATCTTAGAAGCTCCAAGGTTCTGTGATACATACTCAAGACGGATGTCCACTTTGTTAAATCCCTCTTTTGCGCTGTTTACAAGATATGAGAAACTCACAAAAAACATGCCCAGCACCACGCCAAACTCGGTATCTACAAAATGTATGTTCAGTAGAGCGAAAAGCTTTCCGAATATAAACCTGCTGCCGTAGATGCTCAGAAGCGCTATGCCAGCCGCGGAATGCGGTATCATGACAGGTATGTCTATGACAGCCTCGATGACACCTTTTCCCCAGAAACTGCTCCTTGAGAGAATATACGCCGCAGGTATTCCCAGGACAAAACCGGTTATGGTCGCAGCAAAAGATGCCTTAAGTGTAAACAGGACAGCTCTGATTATCTTAGTGTCTTTCAGTACATAATCAAAGAAGTCGGGAGAGATCGATAACAGCATATTTATTATGGGTACCGATATGCCCAAAAGGAGAAGCAGTGCCAGGATATGGAGTATGGATCTGAATATCCTGTCCTTCATCACGTCACCTCGATGGACCCGGATTTGAACATCACAAATATCGCATCCCCGTCTGAAAGCTTCAGTTCCGAAGCTGATTTCTTTGTGATGAAAGAAGTCATCCTGGCGTTGTTTATGTCAAGGTTTACAGTAATGCCGTAACTAGTTATATTTATGCCATTTACTCTTGCCTGAAACACATTTCTCGCGCTTGTCTCAGCTCTTTTTTTTGATAAGATTATATCTTCCGGCGGTATGTGGACCAGGTACTCCTCGTCACCCTTCAACCCTTCATAATAAAAAGATATTGTTTCGTTGGAAAGAGTGTCTGCTTGAGTATCATACTGCATCATAAACATGTTTTCTTTTTTGACAAGCTTTGCGCAGGTGACGTCCCTTGGGTTCTCATAAACATGTTCCGTGGCCCCGGACTGCATTATCCTTCCCTCTGACATGATGGCAAGATGGTCTGAAAGGAACAATGCTTCATCAATATCATGGGTAACATGTATCACTGTGATGCCTGTCTCACTGTGCAGTTTCTTCATCTGCCTCAGTATGTCCCATTTGGTCACAGTATCCAGGGCTGAAAAGGGTTCGTCCAGCAGAAGCAGTCTTCTCCCAAGCACGAGGGTACGTGCCAGAGCAACCCTCTGTTTCTCTCCCCCCGATAGATTATGTACAGAGCGTTCCAGTATATCACCGATACCGAACAGCTCCACGGTCTTTTCAAATTGTTTCTTTTTTTCCTCTTTTCCCAGCCTCATGTGACTCAGCGGGAACATGATATTTTTTTTTACGCTCATATTGGGAAAAAGATAAAGGTTCTGGTAGACCATTGCCATATCACGTTTACGGATCTCTTCCCCTGTGATATCCCTGCCCTGGAACTCAACGCTGCCTGATGATACTTTATTGATCCCCGCTATAGTCTCAAGCAGGAGCGTCTTCCCGCATCCAGTGGCACCCACAATGGCAAAATAATCACCTGTTTTCACGTGAAGGGATATATCCTTCAATGTGAAATTACCTTTTTTAACCTTTACCCCTGTGAGTTTTAACATCTGATCTCCATATGCTGTCTCATACATAACGAGCATAGGTCATTTACCACTGATAATCAAGAGAAAACTCTGTTACAAGAAATGTCAGTGGGCTAAATACGAGGACTATGAGTAAAACAAATCCT
>CAZGIO010000035.1:11431-12993 GCA_964525975.1 uncultured bacterium | reverse complement strand
CAGGCATGTACAAAAAGAACCTGTACTATATAAAGCGTCTCCCTGATAAATTTTCCGTGATATTCATGGATTTTAAAGGCAAGGAGACAAAGAGTTTTGATATACCCGCGGGCAAGGGCCCGGGGGAAGTCGTGATGTCCATGGGAGCAAAGATCAATGACGGGATATTTTATTTTTACGACCTCTTTCTTAAACGGATGTCCCTTTTCGACCTTGACGGCAATTTTATCGACAGCATTGATTATACAGATGAAGCCGGTGTCATGATCTTTTACGGATTTATCGGCAGCAAGCTCTTCTTCCACAGCATCAACGAAGTATATATCGGCGAGCTGGACAAAGACGGCACTATAGCAAATCAGATCCCACATCCCGTGAAAGGGATGCCCGAGGTGGGCAGGGAAGTCATAGGCGGCATGCTGGAGACAGACCGCTATTCGGGACAGATTTATGTGGGACACGGCTGCAAACCTTACAGGATTGAAATATATAATGAGGACCTGAAGCAGGAAGGGATATTTACTTACGGCAAAGACAAGGACAGAGAACCTCTTCTATACAGTGAAGGGTTCAGAATACACGGCGACACACTGGTGAACTCACTGACAGCAGACAGGGATTATGTCTACGCCCCCCATGTGGGCGACAAGGAAACTCATGCGGGCCATGAAGTGATACGTTCCGAGTATCCTGTGGAAGTCTATGCCTTTTCCAAAAAAGACAGGAAGCTTAAATACATATATGAAAGCCGAAATCTTCCTGAACATAACGGGACATTTGCCGTAATCGGGGAATATGAAGGCATGATCGCTCTTCTTTTCAGCGGTTACGGAAAATCCATAGATCATCTTTCGGGAACCAGGGATACTGAAGACTGGCGCAGTTATGTAGTATTCATGAAAGTAAAATAGAAAATCAGCGGAACAAAAGTTCTTTTCCGGGATGGAGACGGATAAACCTCTCTCCGAAAGCCTGTTTCAGCTCCCGCAGGGCGTTGTCTCCAGTGCAGTGCCCTGCGCAGACATATTCAGGACATATCTTTTTTAACCCCGCCACAGTCTGCTCTATCCTATCAGAAGAAGCGCCCCCGAGGTGAAATCCCCCGATGACTGCCAGCACTTTATCACAGCCTGTGACATCCTTCATATGGTTTACAGAATTAATGATCCCGGAATGGGCGCAGCCGGAGATGATGATAAGGCCCTTCTCAGTAAGCAGAGCAGCTGACATATCATCTTCCAGCACATCCTCTTCCTGAAGAGCTTCGTCCAGAAAGAACACCTCAGATATTTTCTCAAAATCATTATGTCTGGGGACTGTCCCTGAGACAAAGACTCCAGGAACCACTTCCGCGGCTTCCTCTGTAAACAACACACGTCCATGTTCGTTAACTGCTGTCAATGCCTCATCTGACATACCTATGTACCGTCCATCTGAAGCATATTTGGGACCAAGAGCTTTGGGGTGGATAACAAGCCCGGAGGCGGGGGACCTCCGGGCAGCAATGGGCAGCCCCCCTGCATGATCGTAATGGCCGTGGCTGACGATTATAAGAGAGGGTT
>CAZGIO010000035.1:0-11402 GCA_964525975.1 uncultured bacterium | reverse complement strand
GAACACCCCCCTGTCCGGTATCGAACAGGATAGTATCATTTTCCGTTTCCACGAATATAGACAATCCGTGTTCGGAGATAGAACCCGCTATGCCAGCCGAATCCTCCACCAGTACAGTCATGGCAATATGGCGGCTACCCAAGGTCATATATGAGACACCTCAGTGGTCACAAAGGTTTACACCGGTGACCAGTTTTTTTTCTATCCATGCCTGAACAAGTGTTTCAGGTTCTTCTGCGGGAGCACCCACAACGACTTCGATGCCGTTGTTGATGAACAGCTGCTGCGCGCGCTGTCCCATTCCGCCTGCTATGATCATATTCGCGCCCTGTTCTGGGGAAGAACCCCGGGTTCATGGGGCGGCGGATCCAGATCTTCACGCCCTTTTATCTTATTATCGACCACTTCGATGATGGCAAAGACGCCGCAGTGTCCAAAATGCTGGGCAAGTCTCCCTTCTGCCAATGGTATTGCTATTTTCATGATACCTCCTTTAATTTTTCCTTAACTATATTCCATAGTTCCCGTATATCATCGGCGGCTTTGCCGCCGTATTCGGCAACTGTCTTCATCTCAACCTGAGAAGCGGTTACAGAAGAATCATACCGGATCCTTCCCAGGGGTTCACACCCCATATCCGCTGCTGCTTTTTCAATTTTCCCTGTCATCTCTTCATTCAGGTCCCATTTATTCACACAGAGGAAAGAAGGTATCTTGAAATGCTCCGCCAAACCCAGGACGCGTTCCAGATCATGCAGTCCGGAGACTGTGGGCTCAGTGACCACCAGTATGGCATCTGTACCTGTGATCGATGCGATCACGGGACAACCGATCCCGGGAGGGCCGTCAATAATAAGCCAGTCGGCGTTTTCATCCACGGCTTTTTTTCGAGCCGCGCCTCTCACCTCTGAGACCAGTTTACCTGAATTTTCAGCGGCTGTATACAGTTTTGCATGCATCATGGTCCCGAACCGTGTTTCAGATTCATACCATTCTCCCGAGAGAGCGTCTTCGAACTTCACCGCGCCGAAGGGACAGACATGCGCGCACACTCCGCAGCCTTCACAGGAATATTCAGCGATCCTGTACGTCCCGTCCTCATTCTGATGAACGGCGTCATATCTGCAGTGGTCATAACATTTACCGCAGCCTCTGCATTTATCCCCTTCGATGGAAGCGCTTTTTCCGCTCTGGAATATCTTTTTCTCTCTGATCTTCGGCTGGAGCACAATATGCATATTCGCCGCATCCACGTCACAGTCTGCAAATACCGCATTTTCAGCCATTGCGGCAAACGAAGCTGTGACAGATGTCTTCCCTGTGCCTCCTTTTCCGCTTACCACGGTCAATTCAGTCATGAGTCTGTCCTTTCCGCCTCTTTTTTGATCTGCCGGTACAAGTCTGAAAAGACCCGTTCATATTCAGGCATAAGCTTTGAAGCAGCCACTCCCTTGGAATATGCCACGGCAACACGCCTGTCATCGGGTATCCTTGCCAGGATAGGGATATCCTCGGAACTGCAGTAATGTTCCACATCATCATTACCGCTGCCGTGCCTGTTCACCACAACGCCAAACGGCAGCCCCAATTCTCTGAGCGCATCCACTGCAAGGACAAGGTCATTCATGCCGAATGGTGTAGGCTCTGTCACCAGCACCACATAATCCGCTCCGGTGACTGCTGTTATCATGGGGCAGGATGTCCCCGGAGGACTGTCCAGGATAGAGACTTCGTTTCCTTTCATCTCTTTTACTTTCCTGATCAGCGGAGGAGCCATGGCTTCTCCAACGTTCAGGACTCCCTGATAAAAATCTATGTTCTTGACGCTGCTTTTTTCTATCACACCGATGATGCGCTGAGTCTCGGTTATGGCTTTTTCAGGGCAGACAAGGGCACAGCCTCCGCAGCCGTGACACAGTTCCTGAAACAGCATGACCCCTTTTTTGGTCATAGCCAGAGCGTTATACTCGCAAAAATCAGCGCATTTCCCGCACTGTGTGCACTTATCATGATCCACAAGGGGGATATTCACCGGCACATCAGCGTGGTGTTCAGGTTTATCCATGCGTATAAAAAACCTGCCGTTGGGCTCTTCCACATCACAGTCGATGAATGTCACGGGCTCATTTGCAACATGGGCGAGATTGACAGCCACAGTGGTCTTGCCAGTGCCGCCTTTCCCAGATGCAACGGCCACTGTCAGACCCAATGGCCCTCCACGTCAGCTCCGTCGGCAAAGTCAAACTCATTGTTTTCGAACTTTTTCACAGCCTCTGGTATGGTCCCGGTGACACCTGTGGCCACTTTCACATCAGAAGCCTGAAGGACTCTGAATGCCTTGGGGCCGCATGAGACAGTCAACAGGACTTCCGCTCCTGACTTGACGATATTTTCAGCGGACTGTATCCCAGCGCCCTGGGGGCTGCTGAGATTCTGTGTGTTTTCTATATAGCTGATCTCTTTATTCTCACTATCATATATGGCAAAAAAAGGAGCTCTTCCAAAACGCCTGTCGATCTGGGCATCTTCCTTTTTTGCTGATACAGGCAATGCGATCTTCATTACAGCCTCCTACTTTTCTTCTGTGTTTTTTTCAAGGTCTTTAAGCCTGCTGCTGATGGCTTCCAGCCTTGATTTGATATCTTCAGCTTCAGCCTTCAGGTATTCAGCCTCATTCTCAGGAGCGCCGTATACAGGCTGGTTATAGACAGGGCCGCGGCCGAAAAAGCCCCGTGCTCTGCCGAAAAAACCTCTGCCGCGTCCTCTTCCAAGTCCTGAACCTCTTCCGTATCCGCCGTTATCAACAAAACCCGGTTCACTGTAACCTGCGCAATAACCCCTTGCTCTTCCTGTCATGGGTCCCATTCCTTCAGGTCCTCTTCTGTCTCCTCTTGGCATAACTGCCTCCTTTCATTTACTAAAAATCGTTAAAATCTGTTTCTTCTTCCCATACCGCGCCCACGGCACCGCGCATTGCGTCCCCGGTTTCTGCCCGAGTGGCCATCGCCTCTTCTGCCGCAGCAGCCCGGCATGAGAAACCGCTCTTCCAGGGAATCTCCTGCGGCAAGGCCTTTTATAACAGCCTCTGTCTCACCACAGATAAATGGTATCAATGTAATACCCCTGGAAAGAAATACATTTTCCGCAAATCCCGATGCCGCTCCGCATATCAGGACAGATACACCCATGGCGGCTAACCGCTCCGCGCGCATATAAAGATCACCTGATATATGAACGTTTTTTTCATTCACCATAAATGTCTCCGAGACATCCAGCACCGGGGCTATTCTTCCATCTGATACAGATAATGCAGTTTTCATCCTCTACTCCTTTGCTTTTATATTAAGCAAGAGGCGTGCCAAAAGATTCGCAGAGGATACATTATTCTAAAATACAGTATATCCATGAGTTAAAATAAGAAGTGTTTTTAAAAACGGAGATATCGTCGCATTATTGCGACGTTTATCATCATTGATTTCGCATTTATGCAACACTACAAGACTTGATTGACACAGCAACCTTGCGTATAATGAAATAAACGGAGGCTTATATGTATGTTCTTCTCTTTTATCTTGCTTTATCTCTTTTTATCCAGATCGCGCTGTTCATACCGGCTTACACAAAGGGCACAGACAAACTCACGGACCTCTCTTACTCCCTGACGTTTATCCTGCTGGCCCTCCTGGTATTCCCGCTATCCTGCGGAGGTGCGGTAAAAATCACAGCGGCCTTTATGATTATCATCTGGGGGCTCCGTCTTGGCACGTTTCTGGTAATCAGGATCAACAGATCGGGTAAAGACCGGCGTTTTGACGGCATACGTGAAGTTTTCGGTCGTTTTCTTCGTTTCTGGCTTCTCCAGGGGGTTACTGTCTGGCTCCTCATGCTGCCCTTCTTCGTCCTGCTCATGCAGAAGAGGATGCCAGTACTTACACCGGCATCGGCGGCGGGGCTCTGTATATGGCTGACGGGGCTGATCATCGAATCAGCGGCGGACTGGCAGAAATTTGCGTTCCGCTTCAATCCCGCCAACAAAGGCAGATGGATAGACCAGGGACTCTGGCAATATTCCCGTCATCCCAACTACTTCGGCGAGATGCTCTGCTGGTGGGGAGTCTATCTTTTTATCTTTCCCCACATAACATCCTTCCAGAGAGCAGTAACCGTTGTAAGTCCGCTTTTCATCACCCTCATGCTGCTTTTCCTCACGGGGATACCGCCCCTTGAAAAGAAAGCCATGGAACGGTGGGGAGACGATCCTGATTATCTGGAATATAAACGGAAGACATCTGCGCTGATCCCGTTTTTCAGAAAAAAATAACACTTGAGAGCCAGGCGGATGATTTTTTCAATAGACAGTATATACTTGATATTCAAAGGAGGACCATGGCTGTAAAGGAAATAGACGGACACAAGATCTACCAGGCATTCAGCAAGGGCGCCGAGACCGTCATTGCTCAAAGAAAAAAACTCAACAGCCTGAATTTTTATCCAGTGCCTGACAACGACACCGGCAGCAACCTTTCACTGACGCTGAAAGGGCTCCTTGACGACGCTCATTCCCACCCTTCCGCCTATCATGCCCTGGCATCCATATCCGAGGACACTCTCAGATCTGCCAGAGGCAACTCCGGCCTTATTTTCGCTCAGTTTATCAGCGGCCTGCATACGGGAATGAAAAACAACCATCATATCAGGCCCACGGACATGGCCGCCATGACCCGGAGCGCTGTAAAACGCGTTTACGGCGCAGTTGAACATCCGGTGGAAGGCACCATGCTCACGGTGATAAGGGAATGGAGCGCAGCTGTGGAAGCAGCATCCAGACTGACATCGGATTTCCATCATCTTCTGGAATCTGCATTTGAAAGCGCAAAACAGTCTCTTAAACGCACGCGAACGACACTGAAAGAAAACAGGACACACAGGACAGTGGACGCGGGAGCACTGGGTTTTGTCTATTTCCTTGAAGGCATGCTCAACATATTCACAAAACAGGATACCCGCGGCATCTCATCTGTGGACAATACGGTCCACATCCCCAAGGCGGACAACACGGCATCTCATGCACATTCAATATACAGATTTTGTTTCAACGCCTATGTACAGACAGAGGAATCCCGCGATGAACTGACGGATATGCTTCACGGATACGGAGATTCCCTGATCATAATCGGCGAAAAAAAGAGATTTCGCATACATATCCATACAGAAGATCCCGCAGCAGTGATGCTGAAGCTTTCCGAAAAGTGCAGTATCATGGAACATGACGCCGACAATATGCACATCCAGGAATCCGTGGCTGCAAAACACAGAAAAACTCTCATCATAACAGACTCCCTCGCAGACCTGCCTGAAAACTCAAAAGAGCGCCTTATGATACCCACTATGCCTGTGTCACTTATCGCAGACGGCGTTGAGTTTCTGGACAAGGTCACAGTCACACCCGAGACCCTTCCCGGACTCATAGACCGGTCTGATTCCTTTCCTGGAAGCACCCAGGTCTCTTATGATAATGTAAAAAATTCACTTCTCTACTATGCGGAGCATACTGACGCCATAATCATCCCATCGGTCTCCGCCGGACTCAGCGGCACTTTCAACGTATTGAAAAAAGCTGCAGCGGAAGCGGAACGAGAAACAGGAACAGCTATTCATGTGATAGACACCAGGCTAAATTCAGGTGCACAGGGCCTGGTGGTGCAGCAGGCTGGAGAGGAATCAGACGCAGGGTTGTCCCCTGAAGAGATCATGCGAAACATTGAAACACGGTCTGAGAAGACAAAGATATTTGTCGCCATGGACACACTCAGAAACATGGTAAGAGGCGGAAGGATAAGCCGCTTTAAAGGCTTTATGGCAAGGCTCATCAACATGAAACCCATTGTATCCCTTGATAAAGACGGCAAAGGCTTCATCGCCGGGAAAGCTTTTTCCAAAAAGAAGGCCGTTAAAAAGATAATGAACATCGTGAAATCAGCAAGGATCCGGAAATTCTGCGTTGTCCACTCATCTGCAGAAAAGGAAGCCCATTTGATTGCGCGGGAGCTGGAATCCAGCACCGGCTTAAAAGCTGAATACGTGACAGAGATATCGCCTGTAATAACACTTAATTCAGGAAAAGGGTCTGTAGCCGTCTGTTTTGAAGAATACTGATATCAGAGTATTCCCGGGATGGACATAAATCTGACCTGTTTTTTATACAATTCATAATCTTCACCAAAGCGTTCTGTCAGTCTCTTTTCTTCGAACCGGGCCACCACCCACACCAGACAGGAAAAAAGCGGCGCCACTGCAGAGCCTCCCCAGTGTCCGAAAACCTGAGCAACACCGGCTCCGATCATCAGTGACGAAAGATACATGGGATACCTGATCTTCCCGTAGGGAACCGTTGTCACCAGAGACCTGATATCGGAAACACCGGCATGGGCCTGTTTATTGAATGTGTGACAATATCTGTGGAAGACCACAGCCTACAAAAACAGGGTGATTCCCCCATAACGGCAGTATATATTTCCAGGCAGCTTTTCCCAGTCAAGGATTGCGATACCTGCGGCGAAAAGAAGCAGATATCCTGCTGCAATAAGCAGAGCGGGTCTGACGTTTCTCATACCAGATTTTTCTCAGCTGTGCCTGCCGTCATTTTCAGGCAGATCAATACCCAGCCGCTGGATCTTTCTATACAGCGTGCTTTTATGCATACCCAGAGCAATCGCCGCAGCGCTTCTGTTCCAGTCCGCAGCTCGAAGCGCTCTCATTATAGTCTCTTTTTCAAAAATATCTTTGGACTGTTTTAAATCGCCGCTTTCAGCCATATGTGATACAGCAAGATAATCGGGCAGATGTACAAGCCCTATCTCCTCTTCTCCACACAGCACAAAAGCGCGTTCAAGGACATTTTCCAGCTCTCTGATATTGCCGGGCCAGTCATGGTTCATAAACGCCGCCAGCGCCCCGTTTGAGACACCTGTCACGCGACGCCCCTGAACAGCGTTAAGCTTGGCGACAATATGATCGCATAGAGCGGGTATATCTGTCTTGCGTTCACGGAGAGAAGGCAGTTCGATATGGATGACATTGATCCTGTAAAACAGGTCCTCGCGGAAACGCCCTTTCCGCACCTCCTCCGCCAGACTTCTGTTTGAGGCGGCTATGATGCGGATAGACGCCGCCCTGCTTTTTGTGGATCCCAGGGGGGTATAACTCTTTTCCTGTATTACCCGGAGGAGTTTCACCTGTAGCGGCAGGGGCATCTCTCCGATCTCGTCCAATAGAAGAGTCCCTCCCCCTGCGGCTTCAATCAGCCCCTCTTTATCTTTATCTGCTCCTGTGAAAGCGCCCTTCTTATATCCGAACAGTTCCGACTCAAGAAGGTTCTCAGGGATGGCGCCGCAGTTGACTGCAAGGAACGGCCCTTCCGACACAAGACTCAACGCATGTATATAACGGGCGATAACCTCTTTACCTGTACCCGATTCCCCGGAAATCAGCACCGTGCTGGGACTGGCTGCTATGAGAGGAAGTGTCTCCATGACTTTTTTCATCTCAGGGCTTTCAGCCACTACCGCGGTATTCACCTTCCGCTCCTGGAGCTCACGCCGCAGCGCTTCGATCTCGCTGAGATCCCTGAAGGTCTCTGCGCCCCCAAGGACATTGCCCTCCTCATCGCGGAGCACCGCAGTGGAGACGCTTATGGGTATTTTTTCCCCTGTCCAGTCAATAATAAAACATTGCCTGTCGATCACCGGCTCTCCTGTTGACATGGTCTCCCGCAGAGCGCAGGCGGACTCGCACATACTGGAACGGAATACTTCCGAACAGCGCATGCCCAGCGCTTCCTCCCGGGTGATGCCCGTGATCTCTTCCGCCGCGGCATTAAACGACGTGATCTTCCACTGGTCATCCACGGTAAAGACACCTTCTGATATGCTGTCCAGTATTATGGATTGAAACGCCTCGTTTTTTTTCTTTTCCATGAATATATTATAGTCGCAATTTTGCGACTGTCAACAGCCGCTCAAGGGTATCAAGACACTTCTCTTTGAAGTTATTTATACAGGTGTATGTATTATTCTAAAGTGGTCAGCTAGATGCGGGGGCTCGAAGCCCCTGCATGAAAAACTATTCGATGATATATGCTTTCACTATCTCTCCATAGAACATGGTATGTATATCACGGTTCAGAGAGGGTTCTTCGCTGCCGTAGGCGTCGGGATAGAACTTATCCCTTATATCCTCCGGGTATGCATGTTTATCCTGAAGCTGTGTGTAAATGATCCTGCATTCCAGTGTGAGGGGCAGTTCCTTAATACCGGGAGCGGAGATCTCATCACTCTCCACCAGGGTGAGGCCCAGCTCTTTCACCTTGTCCACATCCCTGCCGCTTTTAGTACCGCAGTAGCGTATGATCTCTGTGGCTTTATTTTCCACACCCACATTCACCGTGAACTCCCCGGACTCTTCAAGCATATGGTGAGTAAAGCGTCCCGTGCGGACATATGTGGTAAAAATCGGTTTGTTCCATTCGATGCCTATTTTTCCCCAGGCGATGGACATGGGATTGACTTTATCCCCGTTTTTTGCCGTGATCAGAATACCTGTCTTAAGCCGTTTCAATATGAGTCCGGCATATTCGTTTAGATTGATCTCTTTTTTCATGACTACCTCCTGTAATAATCTTAACACAGGCTATTGTAAGCGCAATAGTAATGTTATAATTACGGGCAGTCTTGATAATGTTTACCAGAGCTTAAAAAAGAGATTGAGCGAATATAAGACATACCATAAAAAAAGTGCTGAACCTTCCACACGATTTATTCGTCCCTGTCTTCCTTTTAACCCGGCGCTAATAATAACAAGAAAGACAGTCAATATAAACATACCAAGAATATCACGTAAAAAAAAAGATTTATGAATATCAACAGGATGGATCACTCCGGATAGCCCTGCAACAGCCAGGGTATTAAATAAGTTAGATCCCATGATATTCCCCAGGGCGATATCATTTTCGCCTTTCCTCACAGCTGCTATGGAGGATGCCAGTTCAGGAAGGGATGTCCCCACGGCAACCACAGTCAAACCAATTATCATATTATTGACACCGAGCAACCCGGCCAATCTTACTGCACCCCAGATAAATATCCTGGAACTTATGATCAGGATTATCAGCCCGGACACGGCCCAAAAAAGTGCAGTTCGAGACTTCAACTTCTCACTATTTATTGATTCACGTATCTCGTCTGACAGAACATCCCCTTGACCATGCATACCCGCATATATTGTCCAGCCGATGAGAACTATAAAAAGCAGTAGAAGGATGATACCATCTGTCCTGGATAGTCGAAGATCATACAGCAAGACAGCACTGAGTAACGTAACAGCAGTAAGTATCGGCAGTTCTTTACGCAATACGGACGAATGAACGGCAATTGGTTTGATCAGAGCTGATATTCCCAGTATAAGGGCAATATTTACAATATTCGAGCCATAAGCATTGCCTAATGCCAAGCCACCGCGCCCACCTACTGAGGCTAATACTGAGACAACCATTTCAGGGGCCGATGTTCCGAAACCCACCACGATAAGTCCCACAAGAAGAGGTGACATTCCCAGCCGACTCCCCAGCAAAGCCGAGCCCGTCACAAATCTGTCCGCACTCCAAACAAGAAGTGATAGACCTCCGCAAAGTGATATAAGTATTATTGCCATAACTTTATTCCATTATTTTACACATATTATTAAACCCTTTTTACCAATCCCTATAGGTAAAGATTCAGCGGCAGACCTATGGACTGTTCTCACAATGATATCATTTGATCCTGTATGCCGTCACACCGTTGCCATTGAACGTGGGGACAAAGATCATCTGCAACGTTTCAACATACTCAAAATCCGCGGCATTGATCTTTTTTTCCGATGTGTCAAATAACAACACAGAATCTTTATCCCTGCCGATCACCTGGACCCTGCCCTTCCAGTCACTGACAATAAACGAGTTTTCACCAGCGGCTTTGATACCGTCAATACCACCGTTATGTTCAACGAACATCTTTACAGAACCGTCTGCGGTGCTGCACTTCAATATACCCTCAGCGGTACCGATATAAAGGTCAGAGTCTTTTATAAAGAGTCCGTTGGGGCGGGAATAATCTTTCAGGATCAGCCATTTTTCGGTATTTACTTTGTCAAAACGGTGGATCATTTTTGTACTCATGTCAGTGATATAGACATAACCGTCATTTCCTATGGCGATATCATTTAAAAACTGAGCTCCATGGATCACCACGGTCTTTTTTACCTTCCCGATTGGGATATCGATGATATGGAAACGGTCGACATCAGTGACAAAGAGTTCATCGCCCAGTATCCCCATCCCTTTGGGGGCATTTAGGCCGGTGATCCACTCAAGGGCTATCACGTTCCCGTCTATTGATATCTTTGAAATAAAACCTTTCCCGTTTTTCTCTGTGGACCCTCCGTTAATATTGGATACGTAGAGCAGATCGTTCTTCGAGTCATACATCACCGATTCAGGAATCTTCAGGACTCCCTCAAGAGACCAGGTCTTCTGGACTGAACCAAATCTCTGCAGAGAGAATACTTTCGTTTGTCCCGGTTCCGTTTTCCCATATCCGGTATTCAGCAACATCAAGAACGCCACAACAAGGATACATTTTTTCATATAGGCACCTCCAGGCATATTTATTTACATACTCAACACAACATGCTATAAAATACGGTCACACAGCCGCACATTCTAGTATAATACGGAATAATGTTATTATTCAATGACCGTTATGAAAATAAAAAGATTAATGCAAGTGATGTTAAGCGCTGATCAATGTGAAGACATTGATACTTCTGTTCGAAACAGTTACTTTCCCCTGAACATAAAATAGGCGGCCCCTGCCATGCAGAGCGCGGCCCAGAGATAATCTGTGGAGATCTTTTCTTTCATATACAGCCAGGAGAAGCCTGCGAATACAGTCATTGTGACCACTTCCTGTATGACCTTAAGCTGGCCAAGGCTGTAGATCTTTATTCCCATCCTGTTGGCCGGCACCTGGAAACAGTATTCAAACAAGGCGATCATCCAGCTCAGCGCCACGGCAATATAGAGAGGTTTTCTGCTCAAGTCTTTCAGATGGCCGTACCAGGCGAATGTCATGAAGATATTTGAGATGATTAGAAGAAGGACCGGAGTCAAATGTCTTAACATGTTGTTTTTGCCATCTCCTTTTTCTCTCGGGTTCACTGAGATTGCCATAGGAACGTGGTCATTGTAATCTCTCTTTTTTATTTGACAATTGTTTTTTTGACGAGAACGGCAAAATATTATTTACCGGTTGTTATATGGAGGTGGCGGGAATCGAACCCGCGTCCGAAGACGGTTCACCAGGGAA
>CAZGIO010000034.1:2420-13115 GCA_964525975.1 uncultured bacterium | reverse complement strand
AAAGATCTTCTTGATCTCTTTTTTCAATTCAATACCTCTAGGGTCGCTGGCCATAACAGCTTTCATCATACAACCTCCTGTCAGATATCCGTCAGATCCACATCAGTGTCGCCGGATACGTCGCCCTGATACTCCATGGGCTCAGTGCCTTTATAAAAAAACATGGGCACGCCGTCTGCCATCTCATCATCTTCAGCTACCCGCCTGCCTGTCCAGGGGTCGACCCGCAGCATAACGATGCCTTCGGGCATCTCCCAGTCAAGGTCTTCCTTCTCTTCGGTAAGGGCATTGATCATTTTCACAAAACCCTCTCCATGGGCCAGTCCGGCGTATTCTTTTTCTCCGAGGCTTCCCTTGTAATCAAATCCCATCCAGGAGCAGAGGAGAAACTCAGGAGTATAGGCCACAAGCCAGAGGTCGGAAGCATTATCCGTAGTGCCTGTCTTGCCGGCGATGTTTCCTTTCAGTCCGTAATAATCGTTGCGCAAAAACGCGGCGGTGCCGCTGTTGAAAGGAGCTTTCATCATATTGACCATGATAAACGCAGTCTGTTCAGAAAGCACCCGGGTAAGCTGCGGCTGGTTTTCTTTTATCACATTCCCGTCGGGATCCAGTATCTTCCTTATAAAGAGAGGTTTCACCCTGTTGCCAAGATTGGCGAATGTACAGAATGTCCGGGCCAGCTCAAGGGGCGACACTTCCGCTATGCCCACAGCCAGAGACGGCACGGCGGGCATCCTGCTCTCGATGCCTTCCCTGTGGAGATAGTCCACAGCCGTTGACGGCCCGATCTCTTTCAGCAGCTTTGCCGATACCACGTTGACGGAAAGGCCTATGGCATTCCTCAGGGTCATGGGCCCTCTGAATTTTTCATTGTAATTCCTGACTTTCCATTCAGGAGGGTTTTGTTCAGGAAGCTTCCATACAAATGGCGCGTCTATGAAGACAGACGCCATGGTATACTTCTTTGTATCGATGGCCGCGGTGTAGAAAAGGGGTTTTATCGTGGAACCGATCTGGAGAGTGGACTGCGTGGCTCTGTTAAACTGGCTCTCTCTGAAATCTGCGCCGCCTATAAGAGCTGTGACATACCCGGTGTGCGGGTCCATGGCCACAAAGGCAGCCTGGGGGAAAGGTTCTCTTTCCCATAACACGCCCATGATCTTTTCCTCATGATTGGCCCATCTGTACTTGACAGTGATCTCATCCCCGGGTTTGAAAAACTCATGGGGATCGATATCCCATGCCCAGTCTCTGTGCTTGATGCTGACGATACCTGTATAATCCTTACCCATATCGATCTCGATGGTCTTTTCCTTGACCTCCCGCACTATCCCTTTGAGTATCATGTTGGGAACAAGTTCTTTTTCCAGGTCTTCAAAGTCCTTGAGAAGATACGGTTTATAACGGTTTCTCTCTCCCACTTTTTCAAGGTTCAGCGCCACGGCTTCATTGGCCAGGATCTGCACTTCCGGATCCAGCGTGGTATAGACTTTAAGTCCGCCGTTAAAGATAACATCATCCCCGTATTCCTTCACCAGCATCCTGCGCACTTCTTCTATGAAATAGGGAGCGGTCTCATTGAGATGGGATTTTTTTGGTATCACTTCAAGGGGGACCGCCTTTGACGTTTCAAAGTCGTCTGCTCCTATGTATCCGTTTTCAGCCATTTTATACAGCACGAGGTTTCTTCTGTTCACGGCGAGATCCGGATTTGAGTATGGAGAATACATGGGCCCCTTGGCCAGAGCGGCAAGGAGAGCGATCTCCTGCAGATCCAGTTCCGAGACTGTCTTGTCGAAATAATTGCTGGCCGCGGCGCCGACTCCATAGGAACCGTTGGCCAGATAGATCTGATTAAGATACATGGTCATGATCTCTTTTTTGGAAAAATTGAACTCGATCTTAAAAGCCAGTATCATCTCTTTCAGTTTTCTGGTAAGAGTCCTTTCGTGGCCAAGGTACATGTTCCTTGCAAGCTGCTGTGTGATCGTGCTGGCTCCCTGCACCACCTGCCCCTGAAAAATATTCTGCAGCATGGCCCGCATTATGCCGAAGAGGTCGATGGCGGAGTGGCTGTAGAAGAGAGAGTCTTCAATAGACAAAAATGCGGCTTCCACGAGTACGGGAATATCATCCTGTTCAAGGATGACTCTTTTTTCCTTGTAAAACTCATAGACAAGCTCATCGTTGATATCATAGATCTTTGAACCCACAGAGGGTTCAAAGGCGTATATCGCCGCCGAGGACGGCAGGTCCGCGGCAAGTATCATGACAGTGGTCAATATAATGAGTACAGGCAGAAGAAATGTCAGTGAAAACAGAACCCATACCTGTTTTTTTGAAGCATAAACATAATTCATCCCGGTGATTCACCTTCCTTTAAATCTTTTCTGAGATTATATACTCGCATGGACGGCTGTCAATAATGAATGGGCCTATCTTATGGCGGTTTGCTGATTTAATGAGAGCTGCGGCGACCTGTTCTATTTGACTTGAACCGTGAGCCCATCTGTTATAAAATGTGATAAAAGGGAGGGCATATGGAGACTGTACGATATTTTAACGGGAAGATCTACGCCGGCGGAGGACGTTTTATCAATGAGTTTTTCGTGAAAGGCGGGTATTTTTCTAAACCGGACCGCCCTCAAAGGGAAGTGGACCTGCAGGGCAGCTGCGTGGTCCCCGGTTTCATAGACTCGCACACGCATATTGTGCCTTCGGGGCTCAACTCTCTGGGGCTTGACGTGTCTGGGTGCGGCACCATGGAAGAATTACTCTCTTCCATCAGGAGTTATGTGGAAAGGGGAAAGGAGAACCTCCTTTTTGCCCGGGGATTTGACGAGACCATGCTGAAAGAGAAACGGTTTCCCACAATGGAGGAATTTGTCAGCGCCACTGGAGACATACCGTTTCACATGGTGCGGGTTGACCTGCACTCCATGATGGCAAACAAAGCATTTGAAGATAAATACGGTTTCAAGGGAAGCGACGGGATCATCAGAGGAGAGGATTATGACAGAGCTGTGATAACCGTGGGCAATAGCGCCGGAGAGAGCAGCCGCCTGGCGGGAATGAAAAATATGGAACGCATGGCGGCAGCTGCGGGAGTGACATATGTCCATACCATGGAAGGCTGGGTCAGGGACTTTACCAACGTGGACTTTCTGCTGAAACATCAGGAGGAACTGACACTGGACACGCTGGTCTACCCGCAGGTCTGGGACATGGAAGGCGTTGTCTCCAGAGGGTTTCCCCGCATCGGAGGATGCCTGCTTATCGACGGGTCGCTGGGTTCCAGGACAGCGGCGCTGAAACAGCCCTACTCAGACGCCGCGGAAAACAGGGGAAGGCTCTACCACACACTGGATGAACTCACTGCGTTCATGGGCCCCGCTCATGAACAGGGGCTTCAACTGAGTTTCCATGCCATCGGCGACTCAGCTGTGGAACAGATCACACAGGCATATCATGAGATATTCAGCCGATACGGACGGGGCGCCCAGCGGCACAGGGTGGAACACTGCCTCATGGCAGACCGCTCCATGCTTGAATCCCTGGCTTCCATGGGGCTCTGGCTCGATTTTCAACCTGCTTTCCACAAACGATGGGCTGCGCCGGGGGGTTTATATGAAAAAAGAGTGGGGCGAAAGAGAGTGTCCGTGATCAATCCCATTGGGACGGCGCAGGAACTGGGCATACCTTTTGCATTCGGTTCCGACTGCGATGTAACACCGCTGGATCCCCTGGGAGGCATCTACGCCGCTGTGGAGAAAGACAGGCGCGGAGAGGACATCGATATATATACAGCAGTAGACGCTTTCACCATAAAAGCCGCGGAGATAGGGAACATAGAAGACCATGCAGGTTCCATCGATCCGGGAAAACTCGGAGACTTTGTGGTCCTTGACAATGACATCTTCAGCGGGAGCGGGAGAGCTTCCGTATCAGCCACATATAAAAGAGGCAGTCTCTGGACACCCTGAAATATACAAGGGTATCAGCCCAAAGCCGTATCAATATAGGAGCTCAAAAAATCCAGTGCGTCCAGATAATCCCCGCTGCTGATGTTCATGAGCGAAAGCCTGAAAAACCTCCGTGCTTCCGGCGAATAGGAGTAGCGCATCCCCGGTGACCATGGCGGCGCCCCGGCGGTGAGGGGACGGCTGCTTTCCACCCAGATATTGTAACCGCTGCTGTTTCTGGAAAAAGCCAGGTCATTTTTTTGCGAGAGCATGTCAAAGGCGAGCTGCCGCCTTTTTTCGATCTCCCGCCCGAGCTGTCCCACAAAAGACTTGTATCCCCCGCAGCGGATAAATTCATCAACCAGCCTCTGGGACAATCCCGAGGTCGCGATATCTGTCTTATATTTTGCCAGAAGAGCCTGTTCAAACAGCGCGTCGGGGCAGACTATGAAGCCGAGACGTATCCCCGAAGCCAGCGTCTTTGACAGGGATTTCACATAGATGGTCCGCGAAGGGATGATATCCACAAACCGCATGCCTTTTTTTTCATTGAACTCGCTGTCGTAATCATCCTCGACCACATATAGCCCGTTTTCCATGACGATATCCGCCGCCCGCCTCAGTTTTTCCTGCGAATAAGCGATACCTGTGGGGTTGTGAACAGAGGGCATGGTATAAAATATGGCTCCTTTGTATTCTTCAGCGAGGGCGGCGAGACGGTTCATCTCAGGTCCGTCCTGCTCCATGGGCACAGAGACAGAGGGTCTGAAAAGAGACGCAGCCCCTGGATATGTGGGATCTTCGAGTATCACGGGAACATCAGATTCCCCCAGTGCTTTTTTAGCTATATCCATACCCTGTTGAGCTCCCGATACTATGATCATATTCTCTGGGGAAAGGTTATAAAATGCCGCCGCTGATTCAAGAAGGCCGGGCATCCCCTTGACAGGAGGCTGAGTAAAGGCTGCTGCGGCGTCCCGCTCCATTATTCTGGAGAAAATCTCCGCGAACACCTTATGGGGAAACAGTTCTGGTGCTATATAAGCATTTTTGAAATCATAGGCCCCTGCGGGTTCAGGCATATATTCGGGATAACGGACATAGGAGCCGCTTCCCACGCTGTTTTCTATGAGCCCTCTGGATTTCAGGACGTCGAAGGCCTTTTTCATGGTGATCTTATTGCATCCGAACTCACCGGCCAATTCTCTTATGGAAGGTATTTTCACACCGGGGAGGTAGACACCCCTGGATATGCGTCTGGCGATCTCATCTGCGATATTCTCAAACAAAGACATAAATACTCCTTGACAACATAGTACAATGTACATATTGTACTACCACATTGTTTTGCTAGTTAAATTATAGCAGGGAGCAGCTGAAAACGAAAGGAGATATTATGGAAAAAAGAAAAGCCGTCAATCTGGGATTCGCGGAGATGTTCAAGGGGGGCGTCATCATGGACGTCACCTGTCCAGACGAGGCCCGAATCGCTGAAGACGCCGGCGCGTGCGCAGTCATGGCCCTGGAGCGGGTCCCAGCTGACATAAGGAAAGAGGGCGGCGTTGCCAGGATGAGCGACCCGGCAATGATCGAAGAGATCATGAAGGCTGTATCAATACCTGTGATGGCAAAAGTCCGCATAGGCCATACGGCGGAAGCCATGATCCTGGAAGCGTGCGGTATCGATTTCATCGATGAAAGCGAAGTGCTCACTCCCGCCGACCATCACCATCATATAGACAAACATATTTTCGAGACGCCTTTTGTGTGCGGCGCAAGAGACCTGGGAGAAGCCCTTCGCCGGATCAGTGAAGGTGCCGTAATGATCAGGACAAAAGGAGAAGCGGGCACAGGCAACATCATAGAAGCGGTGAGGCATATGCGGGCCATCAACGATGGTATCAGCATGCTCAAAGGCGCAGACAGAGAGCGCCTGTCGCAGGAAGCCTCAGCCATGAAGGTCTCAGAAGAACTGCTCAATGCCGCGGTCAGTTCAGGACGTCTTCCCGTGGTGAATTTTTCAGCGGGAGGCATCGCCACACCAGCAGACGCAGCGCTCATGATGCTTCTCGGGGCAGACGGCGTTTTCGTGGGGTCCGGCATATTTAAATCGCAGAATCCGAGAAAACGGGGAGAAGCCATCGTCAAGGCGGTCATAGAGAGCGGTTCGGGAAAAAAACTTCTGGAAGCTTCCAGGGGTCTGGGAGAAGCCATGAAAGGGGTGGAGATACCTGAACAGCCCTATGCCGAAAGAGGCAGCCTGTGAACATCGGACTCCTGGCCTTTCAGGGAGCCTACAGAGATCATGTTCCCCATCTCCAGGGGCACAAGACCATCCTTGTGACGAATCCGGGTCATATGGAAAATCTGGACGCCCTCATCATACCCGGAGGAGAAAGCACGGTGATGATGAAATTCCTCAGGGAGACAGGAACCGGAGACGCCCTTTGCGGCTTTGCCCGAAAGGGCAAAGCCGTCATGGGTATCTGCGCCGGAGCATGCGTCCTGGCAGGTCAGTGGACAGGGGGCGGCTCAGGACTGGGACTCCTTGACATCAGCGTCCAACGAAACTCCATGGGATCCCACTCCGCAAGCGGGTGGCATAAAGTATATTACCGGGGCCTGCCCCGCTGCAGTGAGGCAGATGAGCTATTTATCAGAGCCCCCCGGCTCATCTGCGGACCCGGCTCATGTTCCGTTCTCGGTTTAAAAGGGGAAGAACCCGTCCTTGTGAGGCAGGGCAACATCTTCGCCGCGTCTTTTCACCCCGAACTGAGACAGGGCCATCCTCTTTACTCATATTTTCTCCATGCGTCCATAACTATAGCTTGACAATAACAATTTCCCGGTGTATTATATCGTCATAAAACGATGTAAGGAGAAAAAAAATATGATAATCCAGGCACTGAAAGCCCTGTCAGAGGAACACAGGCTGCACATCCTTGCTTCATGCAGCCAGCAGGAAGTATACACATGCCAGATAGTCCATGCGTCGGGGATGTCCCAGTCCACGGTATCCAACCACATCAAGATCCTTAAAGCAGCGGGGCTTCTCAATGTAAACAAACAGAAGACATGGAGCGGATATTATCTGAACCCCGCCATGCCCGATGATATCATGGAAATCGTTAAAACAGTGCTCAGCACCATGTACAAAGACCCCCGCTGGCAGGCTTTTCATGAGAAGATACTCGATTCAGGGCTCAACGGCCCTTGTGAAGAGGGAAAGGAGACATAATGTCATTTTTCAAGGAAGACGACAAAAAAGAGATCAAAAAGATACTGGAGGAAAAACTCACAGACGGCGTGACCTGTCACCTGTTCATAAAAAAGGGGGCCAAGATCATCATACCGGGAAAAGACCCTGAGGAATGCCCCTACTGCGACGCAGTCGTGGACATGTTCTCAGAGCTGAAGGAGATCGACGACAGGATAGATCACGAGACCCACGAGCTTGGAGATGATCCCGCCCGTGACTCTGAGATGGGCGTGGAAGAAGTGCCAGCCATTGTCTTCACAGGGAAGAACAAGGGACAGATGATATTCTACGGCATACCTTCGGGGTATGAGTTTGCCAGCCTCCTTGAAGTGCTGGGGGCGGTCTCATCGGATACCAGCCCCGCATTTTCCCCTGAGATGACGGAGTTCCTTGTCCAATACGAAAAAAAGGCTCATATCAGGGTCTTTGTAACACCCACATGCCCCTACTGCCCTCCCGCGGCGGTATCCGCGCTTCTTGCGGCGAGGCTGAATAAAAATATCAGAGCGTCTGTCTACGAAGTCTCTGAATTTTCAGAGCTGGGCAAAAAATACAATGTGGAAGGAGTCCCCAAGACTGTTATCAACGAGACAGTGGAGATCAAAGGCGGATATCCTGAAAAAGTCCTGCGGGAAAAACTGGAAGAACTCTGAGATAAACAACTATCTTTTCTGAAAGAAGGGGGAGGCGAGCCTCCCCCTGGTGTCAGCTTATTTCAGCATGATCATTTTTCGTGTGGCTCTGAAACCGTTACCTGATGTTACGCAGTAATAAACACCGCTTGCGCATTCACGGCCTCTGTTGTCGCGGCCGTTCCAGTGAAGCTGATGCTGTCCCGCATCCATGTAGCAGTTAGCCAGTTCTTTGACCAGACGTCCCCTTGTATCAAAGATCCGCACAGAGACATTGCCTGCAGCGGGTACGTTGAAATAGATGTCCGTCTCAGGATTGAACGGGTTGGGATAGTTCTCCACGCTCCTGGCCTTGATGGGTGCTCCAGGTATGAAATCCACGGAGAACTTGCCCTGGATATCAACGGGAGAGACCGGAGCCAGGCTCAGGGGAGCATCGCTGTAATATGCCACCTGGTCGATCTTATAACCGTAATAGGTATAAGAGTAATCCGTATCAGTCCTCACTGTGATGCTGCCGCCGTCCACGATGGCCCAGAACGCATCCTGGGTCCCTGTGTATGACGCCTGTCTTGTCCCGTTTGAATCATATATATAGACATAATCATAATTGGATTCAAACTGGAATGTGGAAAAGTGAACAGCCACTTTCTGGGCGCCGCTCTTAGAGTAGACATAATCATTATTCCAGTTATTGGGATAATTATGGGGAGTCTCCACTGCTGTTGACAGTGTCTCGACATACCACTGGGGTTCTCCGCTGCCGCCGCTGCCTCCGCCGTCCGGTGTAAAGACAGCTTTAAGATAATACATGGAAGCGGCGCTGTATGCGTTATTGTAGCCGTTCACTTTAATATAATAAGTGCCGGCGTCAATATCCGCAGTGATCTTTTCAGGATTGCTTGTTGTGTACGCTTTGGCAAGCTGAGTGCCCGAAGCGTTGTAGAGATACATATCATAATCCTTGGGCAGATCGCCAAGCTCAAGATAGAGGCTTCCGCTGTCGTCAGCTGTGAACTTGTAATAATCCACATCCCCAGCTGTGTAGAGGTATGAGTTGTAGACAGTTCCCGATGCGATCTCATAAGCTTCCGCCGTGCTGTCGTTGGGCTCATAGGGATCGTCGGAAGTGCTTCCGCCGCCACCTGAAGAATCCGCTTCAAAAGTGATGGAAAGCCTGTAAGCGCTTGTTGTGCTGCTGGCTCCGTTATACCCGTTGACCTTTATGTAATATGTGCCCGCGGACACTGTCTTGCTGATAGTCTCAGGGTTATTAGTCGTATAGGCTTTTGCAAGTTCTGTACCTGAAGTATTATAAAGATACATGTCATAATCAGCGGGAAGATTACCCAGAGACAGTGACAGGTCCCCGTCCTGTGAAAGAACGAGCTTATAATATTCCACATCTGAAGAGCTGGATATATAGGAATCATAGTAATATCCCGCTTCCACCTCATAAGCCTGAGAAGTGGAATCATTAGGCTCATATGTGTCTTCGGTGGTGGTTCCGCCGCCCCCTGACGCCGGATCGCCGATACCCACCGCAGCCCAGGCATTTTTCACTTCATCGGCTTCTGCGGTGCCGTAAAGGCTCTCCGCGGCAGCGATGGTATATGTCCTGGCCTGTGAGAAGTTTGTTGTGGTCGTAAACCTTGAAGTCATGCAGTTAAACCAGATCTGCAGAGCTTTTTCATTGCCTATCCCGTTTACATGTATGGTCTCGGACCCGTTATACCAGTCACCGCCGTCGCAGAGGAGCTGGAAAAACTTGGTTCCAAGGGACATGTTGATATGGACTCCGCCGTTATCATCACTGCCCGTATACCTTTCACTGTAATATCTGGGAAGGGCATAGCCGTAACTGTTTTGGGGATTCTCAATATCCCTCAGACATGAAGCGCTGATCATCACATCTTCACCGATGAGCCAGTCTTTGTCGGGATCCACCTGTGAACCCATGATGTCTGAATTGGCTTCATTGATGGCTCCCGATTCATATGAATACTGCAGATTGGCAGTGGATGAACAGAAAGCATGTGAAAACTCATGAGCCACGACATCAATTCCGCCAAGGAAACCCATGGTGGAGCCGTCACCGTCTCCGAAGACAAACTGAGTGTCATAGGGTGACCAGTATGCGTTGGCATAGTTGCGGTCATATTCGATGGTGGACGTAAGTGAAGCGCCGTCATTGTCATATGAGTTGTAATTAAACTCATTTTCATAAAACTCCACTGTAAGCTCCAGCGCGTAAAGCATCTGAGCTCCTTTTGAGACAGTGGATGATGCTGCTGATGTGGTCACATAAGAACCGGGGAGTGAAGTACCGTTCCCCGCGGTCATGACCCTGATATATTCAGGGCCTGATTCCGAATCATAAAGATAGACTGTCCCGTCCTGTGTAGTGGTATGAACAGTCACGTTTCCCTCATAGGTGGACGAGAGCGTGGTGGTTCCATTATGGATATCGTCATAGGCAAAGATGATCTTCCCGGTGCGGGCGTCAACAAAAGAGACCTTAGCCTCTCCCTCGCCTATGGTAACCACACGATAGGCCAGTTTGAAATCATCCTTGGCCATGGGATAGATCACCAGCTCAGGTTCAAGAGTCCTGACGACTTCAAAACCGGAAGCCGACTCAGCGTCATCAAGGGCCGCCTGGGGGCTCATGGACGGCATTGTGTCCATGGCGATCTCAGGCATGATAATGCCGTTGTACTCCACGACTTCTTCACCCTTCATATGGAGATAGAAATCCGCTCCATGCACCCTGACTCCCTGATAAAACTGCTGAAAACGCAGATGCCGCACTCCGTTGGATGAATGCTCGCTTACCTTC
>CAZGIO010000034.1:0-2403 GCA_964525975.1 uncultured bacterium | reverse complement strand
ACCGCGTCTCTGCCTTCCTTATCAGGAACTGCAAGAGACCCCTTCATGTAGACAGGCGATTCGTGTCCCCCGATCACGAATCTGTCTGCCTTTGACATATCAGCCTTTGAAAAAGCCGATACCGATGATATGATCACCAGCAGTGACAATATCACCATGAACATGCGTTTCGTTGAAAACATAACGCAACCTCCTTTTTTATCCTTAAACTTTAATATGTAAATATGCCTTGTCAAGGGAAAAGTTAATAAAATAAAGAAAAACCTTAAAATAATATTGTTAAACAGAATATAATTAGGCACAGCATCAGTATACAAGAATATATTAAAGATTGAATATGGGGTCTCCCGATTTCTATATATTGATACGTCGATGAACAGGGTTTGTTGCGTTTTTAAAAAAAAATATTTAAGCGGGGCGCGGAAGCGCCCCGTTATGGATTTATTTTCCGCCCAATATCAGGGGCATTCCTGATGAATTGGGAGACGTGGGCATTATGACAAATGTCGTGTTTTGTGAATTAGCAAGTTTTTCATATGCCATGATGGCCTCATGCTGGAGATATTTCTCCGAGAGGGTGCTGTTGATTATCCGCTGGGCGTTGGCGAGACCCCTGGCTTCTATCTCTTTGATCTCAGCCTGCCGGGAAGCTATGTTTTTCTTATATTCCATGGCTTCCTCTTCCTGCTTGGCCCTCATCTTCTCCTGGATAGCGTTTTCCACTATGGCGGGGAGCGTGATATTCCTTACCAGCACCTTGTCAACCATGACATTTTTTGTCTTAAAAATAGCTTTCAGGTCCAAATCAATCTTCTCGCTGAACTCAGCTCTCTTACTTGTATAGAGAGCATCCATCTTATAGAGTGCCGCGGTGTCCCTTACCATGGTCCTGATGGCGGGGCGAATGATCTTGGTCTCAAGGTCTATTACACTCTTTGCGAGATCGGCATAAATATTATTGACGCTTTCAGGGTCGATCATCCACCATACGGTGAGATCCACACCCACTTCCAGGCCGTCCAGTGTGCGGACCCGGATGCTGTCGTCACCTCTCTGGCGCCCCTCGCTACCAGCGATGGCCATGGTATATTCCTGCACCCTTGTGGGATATTTTACAATGTCTATAAACGGGTTTACAAAATTAATACCCGCTTTCAGAGTCCTCTGCTGGACTTTTCCAAAGAGTATCTGGACGCCTACTTCGCCGGCGTCGATTATCACGATAAAATTGCTGAGGGTTATCAGCGCGAAGATCACAACTGCTATGATCAGTATATTGTTTACCCCTTTCATGCGGGGATCTTCATTCTCCCTCTTTTTCCTGGATACATAGACCACTATAAACAAAATGGTCAGAATCAAAGTCAATATAACACTCATATGATCACCTCCGAGTTATCAGGACACGTTATATAAAACGATCCGAACGATCGAGACCAGGGTTCCCAGCGAACCCAGTATAAGCCAGACTATAAAGAGCTTATACTGTCTCTTTCCCTTAAACGACCAGCAATACCATGCAAAGGATATAATAAACACCATGGATATGGTCACGTTCAGTATCGACATGACCAGAGCTCCCGCGGCTGATATCGCCAGATATAATCTCTGCCTCTCTTTTTTCATGCGTCCTCCGTTTCATGATACATTATATGTTTTTTTGCTCAGCTGTCAACACGTCCCGCCTCTATCTCGCCGGCTTTCTCCAGAGCTTTTTTTGTAAGCACCGGCCCTATCAGTTCAAAGACTATACATGTGGCGGTGACTGTTGTTATCACCGTGGCGCCGATATAGGCCCCTGCTGGACCCAGACCGGCAAAATCTTTTTTGACAGACAGCGCCAATCCGATGGCTACTCCCGCCTGACTCAATATCCCCAGTCCAAGGTATTTACGTATGACTGCAGAAGACTTGGAAAGAGCCGCGCCCATCCATGCTCCACCCATGAGCCCGCCGCTTCTGGCCGTCATATATATGAGGCCCATAAGCCCCAGCGACGGCAGCGCGCCCACGTGGAGATTCGCGCCGGCGAGGATGAAAAACATGATAAACAGCAGGGGCATCACACGCACAAGTTCTCCTGAGATTCGCTGTATGAGAGAAGCTTTGGAGCTGTTTGCCACAGTGAGCCCGAGCATCATGTTCGTGAGTATCAGAGAAAGCCCCAGCAGGCTGCTTATGCCGCAGCCCATGAGCACTATGCAGAATATAAGGATAAGCAGTTCAGAGGGATGCCGGATCCTCGTGGCAGTATAAATAAATATCCGCGCCAGTATGAATCCCGCCGCAAGGCTCAGCACGATCTCCAGAAGAGGCCCTGCGAGCAGCATCCAGCCCTGCCCCCCGCCGCCGCTCAAAATACTCTTTGAAGCGGCCGATGCGAAACCGAATATGATGATCCCC
>CAZGIO010000033.1:0-13316 GCA_964525975.1 uncultured bacterium | reverse complement strand
ACCATCCTCATTAAACTCCGGATACTCTGTCGGAAACCAAACACTGAAAGCCGCCGCTAACGGGTATGTGGTCTTTTCAGGATGGTTTGGCGTTTATGGAAACGTGGTCATGATAGAACACGGGTTCGGTTACGAGACAAGATATGGACATATGGAGTCCCTTTCCGTGAGAAAAGGGCAGTACGTGTCCAAGGGGCAGTATATAGGTGTCATGGGAGATACAGGCAAAAGTACAGGCACACACGTCCATTATGAAGTCATTCATAACGGCAAGATCGAGGATCCCATGAAATATCTCATACCGGAAGAAAATAAGATCCTAAGGAGTGTATCCAGATTACATGGCAGATAAAAAGTATCACATCATTATCCTATCAGAAGATACTGAGGAGATAAAGCGGCTTACTGTGGGACGCCGCAGGATGCGCGCGCTCTTAACTGTCGCAGGCGCCCTCGCCGCTGGACTGCTCATAACCCTCGGGGTTGTATTCCATGATTATTTTTCATTGAAAAAGACAATGGCGCCGTTGAGACAGAATTATGAAGTGGTCCGGAGCCAGAACCTTAAGATCAGACGGGAACTGGATGAGACTTACTCAAAACTCAGGGAAGTTACTTACAGTTTTATGAGCTGGAAAGAAAAAACGGAAAATGCCATCGCTGATATCAAGAACGGCTTCAGTCACATAGCCAGTTTAAAGGGAAGGTCTGAGATGCCCGCAGTGGGCGGGACAGGATATGCGGAGCTGAGCGCGATGTTTGATCAGGGGATGCCTGAAAGCTTCAGCCAGGTCTACGGTTCCGTCAAGGCAAGTATTGACAGACTGCAGTGGTTTATCAGCGATGAGGAAAAACGCATTATTAGAAACCATGTCACAAATCGGGGCCTGCGCCTGAAATGGCCTCTGGACAATATCAGGGTCACATCTTATTTCGGCAGGCGCTGGGATCCTCTTAACGGCAATGTCTATTTTCACAGAGGTGTCGATTTTGGCGGCAGGGAAGGTACCCCTGTATATGCCGCAGAGCGGGGAACCGTAACCTGGTGCGGCATGGTGAAGGAATACGGGAATCTGATTATTATTAACCATGGCAGGGGACTCTCTTCCAGATATGCTCATCTGAGCGTTCTGGCTGTTAAAACAGGAGCTGTAGTGGGAAAAGGTGACCTTATTGGTTTTGTGGGTATGACAGGCCGTTCAACGGGCCCGCACCTCCATTTTGAAACACTTATTAACGGCGAATGTGTCAATCCTCTCAAGATATTAAGGTAGGTTGAAATGGCGAATGTATTTAAAATGTTTTTTGGCAGTTACCAGGAAAAAGTCGTAAAAAAGTATTATAAGAGAGTGGATGAGATCAACACTATTTATGAGACTTATTCAGAGTCCATGAAAAACGCGGAAGATTTCAAGTCCAAGACCGCGGAGTTCAGAAAACGTCTCCTTAACGGGGAAAAACGCGATGACCTCCTCCCGGAAGCTTTCGCTCTTGTCAAAAGAGCCTGCGCTTATCTCAAGGAGGAAAAAATATCCTCCGAAGTGGCGGGAGAGGTTAAAGCCTGGGATATGGTGCCTTTCGACGTGCAGCTTATCGGCGGCATGGTGATACATGGAGGCAATATCGCTGAGATGGCCACAGGAGAAGGCAAGACCCTCGTGGCTACCATGCCCGCGTATCTGAATGCCCTGGACAGCAGAGTACATGTGGTGACTGTGAACGATTATCTGGCTTTCAGAGACAGTAAATGGATGGGGCTTGTTTATTCAACACTTGGAGTCACCGTGTCGTGCCTGCAGAACGGCATGAATACCGATGAGAGAAAAAAAGTCTATGATCATGATATAGTCTATGGCACAAACAGTGAGTTCGGATTTGATTATCTCCGCGACAATATGGTGGGTTCCCTGCGGGAACAGGTGCAGAAATACCGTGAGTTTGTCATCATAGATGAAGTGGACTCAATCCTTATTGATGAGGCAAGGACGCCTCTGATCATCTCGGGTCCCGTGCAGCGCAGCAATAACACATATTTCAGGGATTATAACCCCAGGGTCAGAAAACTTGTCTCCGCCCAGAGACAGAAAGTCACAGAGCTGATTAAAAGCGCCCAAAAAGCCCTGGCTGAAGATGACAAGGTTGAGGCGGGCAGACTTCTTCTCACTGCGGATAAAGGGCTTCCCAAATATAATGATCTTATGGAGATGAAACAGGATACCGGCGTCATGAGACTTATCGGCGACACTGAACTGGCGTATCTCAGGGATAAATCACTCCACCTTCTTGAGGAAGACCTTTTTTATGTCATTGATGAAAAGCGGCATGTGGCAGACCTCACTGAAAACGGCAGACGTCTTCTCTCTCCCGATGATCCAGGACTGTTTGAGCTGACTGACATCGGAAATGAGTTTGCCCGGATCGACGAAGAGATCGCCGATGAGGGGGAAAATGAGAAGGCCAAACGGAAGATACAGAAGGATTATTCGGAAAAAAGCGAAGTGCTTCATGCAGTGAGCCAGCTGCTGCGGGCTTATTCTCTCTTCGCCAGGGATGTGGATTATGTGGTCCAGGAAAACAAAGTGCTTATAGTTGATGAGTATACAGGCAGGCTTATGCCCGGAAGACGTTTTTCCGACGGACTGCATCAGGCTCTTGAAGCTAAAGAGGGCGTGACCATAGAAGGCGAGACCCAGACATTTGCAACGATCACTCTCCAGAATTTTTTCAGGATGTATGATAAGCTCTCAGGCATGACAGGCACAGCCATCACCGAGGCCGGTGAGTTCAAAGAGATCTATGACATGGAAGTCATTAATATTCCCACAAACAGGCCTGTCAGACGCATGGATTACAACGACCTCATATATAAGACTAAGAAAGAAAAATTCAACGCTGTCATTGACGAGATCATCAGAAAAAACAAGACAGGGCAGCCTATTCTTGTGGGCACAGTGTCCGTGGAAGATTCAGAAAAACTTGCCAGGATGCTCGGAAGAAAAGGCATCAAGGCCAGTGTGCTCAACGCTAAAAACCATGAGAAAGAGGCTGAGATCGTGGCCATGGCGGGACAGACGGGGTCTGTCACCATCGCAACGAATATGGCTGGACGAGGCACTGATATCAAACTGGGCGAAGGTGTGAAAAAATGTGATGAATGCCACATGCTCAATGATACAACACCTCCCCAAGGGATCGATGTCAAAGAGTGTGAGAAAGATGTGCCCTGCGGCCTTTATGTCATCGGCACGGAACGCCATGAGTCAAGACGTATAGACAGGCAGCTTAGGGGACGAAGCGGCCGTCAGGGTGATCCGGGACATTCCCGTTTTTATGTATCCCTTGAAGATAACCTCATGCGGCTTTTCGGGTCTGACAGGATCATATCCATTCTTGACAGGCTCAATATGGAGGAGGGGCAGGCCATAGAACATCCCCTGATCTCCAAGCAGATAGAGAACGCCCAGAAGAAAGTTGAACATCGTAATTTCCAGATCCGTAAGCATACGCTGGAATATGATGATGTCATGAACAAACAGCGCGCGGTTATCTATGAAAACAGGAACTTTGTCCTGGAGACGGTATATATAAACGAGTTTTTCGATGCCTCGGACAAGCGGGAGTTTTCCAATATGGGAGAACTGCGGTCTCATGTGGAGTCGCTGGGCTTTGAACGGCTGCTGGTATCTCTTTTTGAAAAATATGAACTTCTCCAGGAGGAAGAGGGGGTTCTGCGGCTTGCTGAACGGGCTCTTCTCAGGGGAGAGATATTCAACATCATGGAAAATATCGTGGATGACGGGCTGGATATTTACTGCTCTGATCAGATACGCTCTTTCGACTGGGATTTTGAAGGGCTGTCTGACATGCTGCTGGAATTTTTCGCCCTTAAGTTTGTCTTTGACCCTGATAAAGACAGCGATAAAAACGAGCTGCGCGAACGGATAATCAAGAGCGTGACAGCGATGTATGATGAGATCGCTGACCTGGTGGGAAAAGATGCCATCAGAGAGATCGGACGGATCGTCTTCCTCAGGAGTATCGATTCCAACTGGCGAGAGCACCTCTATTCCATCGACAACCTTATGGAAGGTATCAATCTCCGCGCTTATGCCCAGAAAGACCCGCTATTTGAGTATAAGAAGGAGTCCTTTGAGATGTTTTCCGCCCTGGATGATGTCATACAGAAAAATGTCATCAGGCAGATATTTCACCTTAAAGTCGAGAAAAAAGAACAGACCCACATGGATGATGAGACTAAAGACCTGCAGTATACCACTTTCGGCAATTCCGGGGAAGGGAAGAAAAGAAAGGGCACTACAATACGTAAAAAGAAAAAAGTGGGAAGAAACGAACCCTGCCCCTGCGGCAGCGGAAAAAAATATAAAAATTGCTGCTGGCCTAAATACGGGGAGTGATCTTGAAGGGATTTATCCGGGAGGACTGCTCATCCGGGGAGCGTGTGCTTGATCTTTTAAGACCCGCCGCATGCTGTGTGCAGATGCACGGGGCTGAGATAAAATATGTCTCCGGGCCGGGAGTCTACAAAGATTGCGACGGGCTCTGGACAGATATGCCGGGATTGAACCTGGTGATCAGGACAGCGGACTGCAACTCGGTAATATTTGAATGCCCGGGACAAGATATTGTTATGAACCTCCACGCGGGCTGGCGCGGCGCAGCCGCCGGCATAGTGGAGAAAGGCGTTGAACTTCTCTTATCCCGGGGCTGCCGTTGTGATGATATGGCAGTTACTGTATTTCCCGGCATGAGGGAGTGCTGTTTTGAAGTCAAAGAAGACCTCGTGGAAAGCGTGGGAGAGGATATGCGCGGTTTTATCAGGGAAAGAGACGGAAGACTGTACCTTGACCTTGCGGGGTATATTGAGTGGATCCTTCTGGAACGGGGAATAAGAGACGTTTTCGTTGATGAGCGGTGCAGCTGCTGTCAGGGGCTTGCAAGCCACCGGAGAGACGGGACAGCTGTGCGGAACTGCGGTTTTGTGAGGATATAGATGAAAAACAGGGAAAGAACACGGACATTGGTTTACAGCGCCCTATTCTGCGCGCTTATTATCGCGGGGAGTTATCTGCGGATACCTCTTCCCGGAGGAGTGCCCTTTACCCTGCAGCTGTTTTTTGTACTCCTTGCAGGAGGGTTCATGGGCAAAAAGGGATGGATCCCCTCTCTGCTCTTTATTTTTATGGGCCTTGCGGGTCTTCCTGTGTTCAGCTCCGGAGGGGGCATAGGATATGTGATGTTTCCCACGTTCGGATATATCGCGGGATTTCTGCCGGCGTCCTTTGCCGTGGGCACGCTCTACAGATCGAAGGACAACAGGCTGAAAAGGCTGGCTGTACTCCTTCTGGGCGTGATCGTCATCTATCTGGTGGGGGGGATCTGGCTTTATATAATAAAAAATTATCATCTTTCAATACATCTAAGCATGGGGAATGTAATCAAATACGGCATGCTGGCATTTATGCCTTATGATTTCGTAAAAGCTCTTGTTGCGCTTTTTTTGCTTGAAAAGAGCATGAAGATCAGAGACAGGTCCTTTTAAACCCTCTGCTTAACTTTTCTAAGCACTGTATATTTTAGAGTTTAATAGATACGGTTTACCCCTGGAGCATTATACCTTTATCTTTAAATTTATTGTTCAGCGGCAATATTTCTATTGACGGCATAAATAGAGGTTATTATAATAAATCCAAAACAGAATAGGGAGGTTTTTATTATGATGGAAATTTTTGCTAGAGGTGGAGCTACAATGTATATCATCGCGCTGATAACATTGTTCAGCTTGTTGGTTATAATTGAAAGGTTCATCGTTTACACCAAAGCTACAAATTCAGCTAAGAAGTTCCTGGTTGAGTTTAAGTCACATCTTGTACAGGGTAATGTTGACGAAGCTATCGAAGTGTGTGAAGTGACTCCGGGTCCCGTTCCTTCAATCATGAGAGCCGGCCTGCTCAAATTTCAGCAGTCCAATGGAGACATGAATGAAGTGGAAAAAGCCATAGAAGCAGTTGCTAATACTGAGCTGGCTTTCCTCGAGAAGAACCTGACTTTCCTGGTTACCGGTTTTACGATCGCACCCATGACAGGTTTCTTGGGTACAGTTATCGGTATGATCCATGCGTTTGATGCTATTGCCATGGCTGGAAGCGTTGAAGCTACAGTTGTTGCGTCTGGTATCTCAGAAGCGTTGATCACAACCGCATCAGGACTTGTTGTTGCTATTCCTATCAACCTTTGCTACAACTATTTTACAAGTAAAGTATCCTCGATAGTTCTTAGCGTTGAAGAAAGTACAAGAGAATTTATAGAGATTCTTAAGACTCAGTCAGCTGCGAAGTAATAGGGGGTGCGTATGATAAAGAAAAGGCGCACGAGACCAGCTCCGGGAATTCCGGATTCATCAATGTCCGATATTGCGTTCCTGCTATTGGTCTTTTTTATGGTGACTACTGGTTTCTTTAACGACAAAGGTCTTTCGATCATGCTTCCCGGTGAAGCACAGGGGTCTGCAAAGATACCTAAAAAGAACCTCTGTAAGATATTTATCAACAGCGCCGGAGAAACGTATGTCGATGATCAGTCCATGTCGGATATGACAACCATATCCAGCTATGTGCAGTCTCGCATGAAAGAGAATGACAAGCTCGTAGTTATTATCAAGACTGATGAAAACGCACGGTATGAATGGATGTTGAATATCTTTGATGAGATGAAGAAAATCGGAATGAAGAAGATATCGCTGCAGATAAACAAGAAAAGATAGCGAGGGGGAATTATGTCAGTTATTAAGAAAAAACAGAAAAATGTGACTGCGAATTCAATCCCTTCCTCATCAATGTCCGATATCGCTTTCCTTTTGCTGGTGTTCTTCATGGTTACAACAGTTTTTAAGGTCGATAACGGAATAGACATCAAACTGCCCTCAGCTGAAAAAGTGGAGAAACTTTCAAGGAAGAATCTCTCAGTTATATGGATCAATGAACAGGGCAAGGTCGCTATTGAAGACAAATTCGTACCTATGGATTTCGTCAGCAATATCATGGACCAGAAGATGTTCGAGACAAATGGTGAACTCATCGTTGAAGTGAAAGCCGACAAAAATACCAAGTACGGCGCCATAGACAGTGTGTTTGAGGAGCTTAAAGCTTCACAGGCATTGAGAGTGGTGCTGGGTGCAAAGGTTGATGTCGGGGGGATGAGGTGATTTAAGTGGCTATGGAAACTACTAAAAAGGTGAGACTGCAGGATTTTGACGCTTTATACGGCCGAATAGGCGCTGTTGCCAGCCTGCTTCTCATGCTTATACTTTTCTGGTTTATTCCCAGCCCGAAACCTCAGCCTTATCGTCCCAAGAAGATAAGGGAAGTCAACGTCGATGTAGTGGAACAGACTGAGGTTATTCAGGAACCTACTGAACCCCAGGTGGTTCAGAAACCTAAACAGGTTGTTGAAGCTGAGGCAGATGAGGAAGTGGACGAGGAAGAGACAATTGCGGATACAGACCTGAACTTGGATCAGCAGGCCGTTGACACTGAAGTGCCGCCGCCTGATGCGTTCATACCATACTCTAATCCGCCTATTGTTAAATACAGACCTGCTCCGGTATACCCTGAACTTGCAAGGAAAGCCGGGCTTGAGGGGAAAGTTTTTGTAAAAGTGTTCGTTGGACTTGACGGGGCCGTAAAAAGGGCTATTCTGCTTAAAGGAACCGCCGAGGCACTGGACAAGGCAGCGTTGGAAGCATCCTACAAGGCGCAGTTTAAACCCGCTGAAAACAACGGGCAGCCTGTGGCCGTATGGTTTGCTTTGACGTATGACTTTACCCTGCGATAATACTGAATAAGTCATATCGTTTTAAACGGGGTGTGAAGGCAGTGTGTCTTCACACCCTTTTTTTTTAAACAGGAGGTTGAACGGAATGGTAATCAGTAAGAGAATGAGTGTTATCCCCCCTTCGCCCATAAGAAAGCTTGTCCCCTATGCGGACGCTGCAAAGAAGCGGGGAGTCAAGGTCTATCATGTCAATATCGGACAGCCCGATGTGGCTACTCCGCCTGAAGCATTCCAGGCGCTGAAAGATTTTAAAGAGACTGTCCTCAAGTATGCGCCTTCAAACGGGCTGGCTGAACTGAGAAGGTCCATGTGCGGTTATTTCAATAACCTCGGTTATGGGCTCACAGAAGAGGATATTATCGTCACAAACGGCGGCAGCGAAGCGATATATTTTGCCTTTATGGTGACAATGGATACAGACGATGAAGTCCTGATACCTGAACCCTATTATGCCAACTATAACGGCTTTGCAAGGATGGCGAACATAAATATCGCCCCTATAACCACTACCGTTGAAAACGGTTTTCATCTGCCTTCCAAAGAGGAGATTGAAAAACGTATAAATGAAAAGACAAAGGCCATACTGATCTGTTCTCCAAATAATCCCACGGGAACAGTCCATACTAAAGAAGACCTTGAAAAAGTCTTTGAACTGGCTGAAAAATATGATCTCGCTGTAATCGGCGATGAAGTCTATAATGAGTTCGTCTATGACGGCAGGGAACATTCCAGCGTCATGGATTTTGCGGAACATAAGGACCGTGTGATACTTATTGATTCAGTCTCCAAGCGGTATTCAGCATGCGGCGCACGCATCGGGGCCATGATCACAAAAAACCGTGATTTTGTCAAGGCGGCCATGGTGCTCGCCCAGGCAAGACTCTGTCCTCCCACCATAGATCAGCTCCTGGCTGAAAGACTGTTCCAGACCGGGCCTTCTTATCTGAAGGAAAGTTCAGAGGAATACAGACGGAGACGGGACGTGGTATTTGAAGAGCTGTCCCGCATGGACGGTGTGACTTTCCATAAACCCGCAGGGGCTTTTTACACAGTGGTGAAGCTGCCCATTGAAGACAGTGAGCATTTTGCAAAATGGCTGCTGGAGTCGTTTGAGTATGAAGGGGAGACTGTGATGGTGGCTCCTGCCAGCGGATTTTACGGGACACCGGGTAAAGGAACAAATGAGATCCGGATCGCATATGTCCTGAAAGAGGAAGATATGCGGAAAGCGCTGAAACTTTTAGTGAAGGCGCTTGAAAAATATCCCGGGAAATGATATATTACGCTTATGCTTGAATATTTTAATGGATTGAACAGAAATAAACTGGAGGAGGTCCTTGCCTCCTCCGGTAAATATGCCAGAGAAGGACTCGGCTATCTTCAGTTTGTGGTTGAGGAGGGCAAAGGTTTTCCGGATATCCTCTATCCTTATATTATATTATTATATAATTCAGGACAGACAGAAGAAGCTAAAAAAGAGATGAAGCATCTGCTTTCCCTTAATGACCACTATCAGCGATATCTCGATCTTTCAAAAGAGCTCTTTCAGGAACAAGATGAGAACAGCCGGAGGGAACGGCGTACACTGCCTCATAAATATCATGACGTGATATCAGACCATGCCCGGGGCCTTGAGCTTAAGGAAGGCCGCGGCATACTTCAGTATGAGTTTTTCAATGTCATGGGCGACGGCGCCATACACAACGGGGAGTTCGAAAAAGCGTTCTATTGCTACACCCTCTCATATCTACACGGCCTTGATCCCGGTGAATATCTGTATAAGCTCGGAGCGGGATCCTACAGAAAAGGCAAAGTCAGGGAAGCAGCTGATCTTTACAGGGAAAGCCTCGAATTTGATCCGGATAACAGCAAAGCCTGCCTGGAACTCTCCTATGCTGAATCTGAACTGGGAAATGCGGAAGAATCATTCAGGCTTCTTAATATCATATATAAGGAACATCCCCGCTGGCCCGATATAGCATTGAGGATCGGCGATTATTACAGAGAGCAGGGACAGGAGGACAAGGCTGTCTACTATATTAAAAGAGCTCTGGATATCAATCCTGAATATTACTCCGCCAGCATCATGCTTTTCAAGATCATTGCCGCTGACGGCGATCTGGGACGCATGAAAGATTTCCTGGACAATATGCCCCAGGGAGAACTTAAGAAAAAGTTTGAATTTCTTCATGCCCTTTCTGACAAATGCGGATATGCGAAGCTCACGAAGATGATGCTGGAGGTTCCCGGCTTGTCAGAAGAGATGAATGAAGGGTTGTGGGATGATATCCTCAACCTTGCTGATAAAGAACATTTGTATGGTTATCTTGAATACCTGTGTGATAAAAATTTGATTAGCTTGAAGGACAAGGAAACAGGTATGAAACGTCTTAATTCGAATAATGGCGATAACTGATTTTCAATTGACATCCATGGTGCGCAGGATAGTGGTGAGTCTGGGACTTCAGACGTCCGCCATGGATATTTCTGTAATAAACGGCGTGGCTTATCTGAAAGGCCGGGTTGAACGCACTGATGTTAAGATAATGAAGATCAAAAGAGATTTCTATTATTCCGAAGAGCTGGTATCGCAAAAATTGAGCCATGAATACAGATCCACGTTGGAAGCGCTGGATAAGCAGATCAGAGTGCTGCCCGGTATCAAGGGTGCCGTTTATAAATTCAGGGGATGGCAGAAAAAGATCGGACACGGCTGGATACAGGTCATAGACGGAGGTTGAAATGCCGGATTATAAACAGCTTGAACAAAAAATAACTGAATGGATAAAAGACAACGTCCTTGAAGCGCATGCACAGGGCTGCGTCGTAGGTGTCTCAGGAGGGATTGATTCCGCAGTTACCCTGGCGCTCTGCAAAAAGGCTTTTCCCGAGAATACACTGGGGCTTATCATGCCCTGCGGCAACGGCAGCGACGATGAAGATTTTGCCGTGAAGTTATGCGAAAAATTCCATGTGCCGTATAAAATTCTTTCTATGGAAACATTATTCGATTCCTTTACCGGCCTTGTGGGCTGTGAGAGTGCAGAAAGCGACCTTGCCAATGTGCCTGAGGAGCGAAAACGGCTGGCTCTTGCCAACTCTAAAGCGCGCTTCAGGATGACTCTTCTCTATTATCATGCTCAGGCAAACAACTATCTGGTCATGGGGACGGGAAACAAGACGGAAGAGGAGATCGGGTACTTTACAAAATATGGTGACGGCGGCGTGGACCTTCTCCCGGTGACGGATTTTTTTAAATATGAGATACGTGAATTCGGCAGGTTTCTGGGTGTTATACCGGAGATCACCGAACGCGTCCCTTCAGGGGGGTTGTGGCAGGGACAGACAGATGAGGGCGAGATCGGACTGTCATACGATGCAATGGAATACGGGTTGCGCCGTATACTTAATATGGAGATGCCCGAAAGGCTTGATGGAGCGGGAGATGAAAAGGCTGTGGACGCTGTGAGACGCATGCGCAGCGCTTCGGAACATAAACGCGCCATGCCCCGGGCATTCAGAATAGAGAGGTGAGACCATGGGCAATATTTATATGTGGTGGCTGATTGCGGGAGCTGTCCTGCTTATAGCCGAGATCTTTACTCCGGGCTTCTTTCTTGCAAGCATCGGGCTGGCCGCTGTCCTTACAGGTGTCTTTTCCCTGTTTGTGAAACAGCCTGTCTTATACTGGATATTTTTTATTTTTGCAAATCTCATGATCTTCACGTTCCTGCGCAGGATCGCCGTCAAGGCGCTTTACGGCGGGAAAGATGTCAAGACCAACGTCTACAGCCTTCAGGGGAGAGAGTGCGTCGTCTCAGAGGATGTATCGGGGACCGAGGGCGGCTATGTGAAGGTCTACGGGGATTCATGGAAAGCCTATTCCGCTGACGGTGGGGACATCCCCAAAGGTGTAAAAGTCATCGTGGAGGAAAGTAAAGGCAATTCGGTTATTATCAAGAGAATAGATGAAAGGGGTTAAGTGATGATAGGTTTTATAATATTAATAGCAGTTCTTGTCCTTATCTTCATTGCCAAGGGCATTGTGATAGTGCGTCAGGCTGAAGTCATGGTGGTCGAACGTCTGGGCCGGTTCAACAGGTTGCTGGACAGCGGCATCCATGTGATCATTCCCATATTTGAGAAGTCACGTAATATCATGATGAGGAAGACCAAGACTTACAGAGGGGAGACTTATATCACACAGACAGCTTCAGAGCGTATCGACCTCCGAGAAGCCGTGTATGATTTCCCCAAACAGAATGTTATCACAAAGGATAACGTCACAATAGAGATCAACGCTCTGCTTTATTTTCAGGTAACAGATCCCGCAAAAGCGGTCTATGAAGTGGAAAATCTTTCCGAGGCCATAGAAAAACTCACCCAGACCACATTGCGTAACGTCATCGGCGAACTGGATCTCGATGAGACCCTGGCCAGCCGCGATACCATAAACTCCAAGTTGAGGCTTATCCTGGATGAAGCCACGGATAAATGGGGCGTCAAGGTAAACCGTGTCGAACTGCAGGATATCAATCCTCCCCAGGACATAAAGAATGCCATGGAAAAGCAGATGAGAGCGGAACGCGACAGACGCGCCACAATACTCACCGCCGAAGGACAGAAGACAGCTGCGGTCCTTAAAGCCGAGGGAAGTAAAAAAGCTCAGATATTGGAAGCCGAAGGCGTGGCTGAAGCGAGACTGAGGATCGCAACAGCGGAATCAGAAGCCATAACCAAGGTCAATAACGCCCTGGGCAAGACAGGGACCCGTCCCGGGGATTATCTTATCGCCATCAAATATATCGATACCTTCAAGGATATGATATCCACCGGAGACAAGACTGTGCTCCTGCCCTACGAGGCAACGGGCATACTGGGCTCCATCGAAGCGGTAAAGACCATGTTTGATAAAAGCGCGCCTAAAAAAGCCGCACCTAAGAAAACAGATAAATAATTCGAGAAGAACATAGAACGTATGTTTAAGGCGGCGTGTTCTACGCCGCCTTTTTTTATTGCGAAGAACGTCCGAAGACAAATGATCTGACGGTCACGCCGTTGTCCAGCTCCGTGTCCGTATGAAGGGGATCCCCCGGAACCATGTTCCATTTGATTTTCCCGTATAAAGTATCCTCTTTTTTGACCATGATGCAGAGGGCGTTGTCCCAATGCAGCAACGCGTGCTCCTGTGCCTCCCAGAACATGTAATACTCTTCCAGGGTCAGTTCCGAAAGAGACATGATCATGGAATGGGGCAGTCCCGTGTAACGGAGATGCCACGGCTCGGGGATGATCCCTGTAATGGCCTCTTTTCCCGGTGTATAACGGATCACAAAACCGTATTCATGACAGTGGTTTACAAGCCATCTGCCCTGGGGCGTGGACGCAAGCCTCCCTGAGAGGGCAAGTCCCGCTGACGCCAGATCCGGCGTGGTCACATCCACTGCCAGTCCCGTCTGATGCTC
>CAZGIO010000032.1:12961-13350 GCA_964525975.1 uncultured bacterium | reverse complement strand
TCCCAATGACACAAACGCCCATCCCCATCTTGACTGTAAAGGCAATATCGCCGTAGTGCATAACGGTGTGATCGAAAATTTCAGGTCCCTTAAGATCTATCTTGAAAAAAAGGGACACAGGTTCTACACGGAGACAGACACCGAAGTGCTGGCTCATCTCTTTGAAGAATATTATGACGGAGATCTTTTTGAGGCTGTAAAAGCCGCCGTGGGACAGATAGAAGGCACGTTCGGGATTGCCGCACTCTCAAAAGAACATCCCGGCGAGATCATCGCTGCAAGGAAAGGCAGCCCACTGATCCTGGCAAAAGGAAATAAAGGCGAATATTTTGTGGCAAGCGACGTGGCCGCTATCATCAGACATACTAAGGATGTTATCTTCATGGACG
>CAZGIO010000032.1:3080-12951 GCA_964525975.1 uncultured bacterium | reverse complement strand
CTGGCGGCGATGGCCGTGGCCTGGTCCAGCACGCCGATATGGATCAGGGCCGGCTCCTGGCTGCCGGTTAAAAACATCATTCCGGTCGAATATGAAAAGATAGACATGGATCTCACGGAGATCGAAAAAAACGGCTATTCTCACTTTATGCTCAAAGAGATCAATGAACAGAACACAACGGTGCTCAACGCTATCAGAGGACGCCTGGATGAGGAGCATGGCGATGCCATACTTCAGGGGCTCAGCGATTATGATGATTTCTTCAGAAAGGTCAACCGTATCATCCTCACCGCCTGCGGTACATCATGGCATGCGGCGCTTATCGGTGAGTATCTTATAGAAAACATGGCGGGTATTCCCGTTGAAGTGGAGTATGCCAGCGAGTTCAGATACAGAAATCCCATCATAGAAGAAGGTACTGCACTATTTGTCATCTCACAGTCCGGAGAGACAGCGGATACATTGGCCGCGCTGCGTGAAGCGCAGAAAAAAGGCGCTAAAGTATTCGGTATCTGCAATGTGGTGGGGTCCACCATAGCAAGAGAGACTGATGCCGGTGTCTATATACACGCTGGGCCGGAGATCGGAGTGGCTTCCACAAAAGCTTTCACATCTCAGGTAGTGGTGCTTTCACTTATAGCCCTCTATCTTGGAAGACGCAGAAAAATGTCTCTTTCAGACGGCAGGGAATTTGTCAGGGAGATCCAAAGCCTTCCCGGCAAGATATCTGAGTTCCTGCAGCAGGCTGATGATGTGAAGAAAATAGCAAAGTATTTTAACAAGGCAGATAATGCTCTCTTTCTCGGGAGGAACATAAACTATCCCGTTGCCCTTGAAGGCGCTCTGAAATTGAAAGAGATATCCTATATACATGCGGAGGGGTACCCCGCCGCAGAGATGAAACACGGCCCCATAGCGCTCATAGATTCCAATATGCCATGCGTTGTTTTGGCCACAGATGATGATATAATGTATGATAAGATAGTAACAAATATACAGGAAGTAAAGGCAAGAAACGGCAAGGTGATCGCTGTAGCTACAAAGGGAAACAAAAAGATAAGAGAACTGGTTGATGACGTTCTCTATGTTCCCCTGACCAGAAGCTATCTGTCGCCTGTCATCAATGTCATACCATTACAGCTTCTCTCTTATTACGTGGCTGTAAAAAGAGGCTGTGACGTGGATCAGCCTCGAAACCTGGCAAAAGCTGTCACAGTGGAGTGACCGGCAAGGAGGTATTGGTTTGGGTGTAAATGTCAGTGAAAAAGTTTTTGAAAAATTTGGCGGAGAATACATGAAAGGGGACATAGTCTTTTACGAAGGTGAGACCGGCGAGACTATGTATATTATCTATAAGGGTAAGATCAAGATCACAAAAAAAGCCAGAGACGTTGAGACAACTCTGGCTGTGCTTGGTGAGGGGGATTTTTTTGGAGAGATGGCTATCATAGAGGATTACCCCAGAAGCGCCACTGCCATTGTGGATGAGGATAGTACCAAACTTATAGTGATCGACAGAAAAGTCTTCGAATCACAGATACAGACCAATCCCAAGATCATTCTTCAGATCCTGAAAAAAATGAGTGCCCGCATAAGAGATACAGACAAGCAGATCGAGAACCTTATGCTGCAGGACCTGGTCTCAAGGATCGTGGGTACATTGAAGATGCTTTCCGATAAGACAAAAAAGGAAGACGACGGTTCTGTGGCCTTCGATTATACAAACCTGCAGAAAGATATCTCTTCCAGGCTTGGACTCCCAGTGGGGAAAGTCATGGAAGTGCTTGAAATGCTCATAAGAAGCCGCATCGTGGCTTTGAATGACAATCAGTATATTGTTCGGGATGTGGAAGACCTGACTAAATACATGGAATATCTTGAACTCAAGGAAAGATACACAGGGGTATAGGAAGTGAAACGGCTCAGAACCGCGGCGGTATCATTCCTGGTCGCGGCTTTCATTATTCTGAGTTCAATGGCTTTCCCTGCCATATGGGATCGTTTTGAGGTGATATTCCACGATCTCCGCGCCCGCATGTTTATCAGAGACCCCGAGATCACTCAGATCCGGGGCTCCGATGTGCAGATTCGTAAGCAGGACAGCCTGCTCTCAAAGTTTGTCTTCATAGATATTGATGATTATTCTCTAAGTGAATATGGAAGATGGCCGTGGCCGAGAAATATCATGGCTGAGTTTATCCATAAGATCCAGGAGTTCAACCCCCGCATTGTCTTCGTGGATATATATTATCCTGAACCGTCTGAGGATGACATGTTACTTGATGAGGCCGCGGCGGCTTACGGCAACGTGGGATTTGTGTATAACTTCCTCTTTGAGAAGGGGTATGAAAAATATAACGTGGATGACGTCACCAGAGGAAATATTGATAGATGGTCTGTTGTCACAGACGCGCCAAGAAATATCGAGCAGGTGGAATACATTCTTCCCACGGTCTCGCCTATCTCAGACCACGCTTTTCTGGGGCATGACTGGATGCTCGCAGATGAGGACAACGTCTTCAGAAAAGTCACCGAATATGTGATGCTGGACGGAAGGGCCTATCTTTCCCTGCCCATCATGCTCTATCTGCAGTATAACGGCATTCCCGTGGACCAGGTCTCCCTCAGTAAAGGGAAAGTACATATCGACGGCATGGAGATGCCCGTTGACAGGTACGGACAGAGGCTGGTGGATTACTACTCATCTTACAGGGGTTATGATAAGTTCAGACACATACCATTTGCTGATATCATGAACGGAAGAGCCCAGGTGGATCTCACTGACAAGATCGCATTTGTGGGTATGACCGCCAGGGGTTTGGCTTCAGCCGCAAAGGATATCAAGATGACTCCTGTGGGTGAGATGCCCGGGATGGAATATCTGGCCAATGCCACTCTTAATATCTTCCAGGGGCGGTTTATAGTATCTGTTCCAAGGTATGTAAATTACCTCGCTGTGCTTCTCATAGCGGGACTGCTTTCGCTGTTCGGCCATATATCAAAGGGCTGGAAGAATATTGCTCTTGCCGTTCTGCTCATGCTGACAGTGATCATCGTCAGCTTTATCTTATATGACAGGTCCGTATATATACGCATGGCTGAGATGCTTTCAGCGGTGTTTGTCATTTATCTGACAAATACCTTCTTTAAATATGTGTATGAGGAGAATCAGAAACGGGTCATCAGGGGGATGTTCTCATCATATGTCTCAGAAGCTATCGTGTCTGAACTGATACAGAAGCCTGAACTGGCGAAGATACATGGCGAAAAAAGAGACATGACAGTCCTGTTTTCAGATGTGAAATCTTTTACAACATATTCAGAATCACATCCGGCGGAATATGTCGTCACCAGGCTCAATGAATACGTGAATGAGATGACTAACGTGATCATGCGCCAGGAGGGTACTCTCGAGAAATGTGTGGGCGATGAGATCATGGTCCTGTTCGGAGCGCCGATTTACTTTGAGGGCCATGCGGATAAAGCCGTGGAGACCGCCCTGGCCATGAGAAGCAAGATCAGGGAGATGCAGAATATATGGCGTTCACAGAACAAGGATATCCTTGATATGGGTATCGGCATCAATACAGGTCAGATGCTGGTGGGAAATATCGGCGCCGAGGGTAAGAAGAGGGATTATACCGTTATAGGTGATAATGTGAACCTGGGTGCCAGGATCGAAGCGCTGACACGTGTGTATAGCGTCAATATAGTGATAACGGAAAACACATATAATGAACTCAGGACTCACCGTGAACGGTGCAGAGAGATCGACCTGGTGCGTGTTAAAGGCAAGAACGAACCCACACGGATATTCCAGGTCCTGGACAGCGATGTACCACAGACATCTCTTGTTAATTTCGCTTCAGGACTTGCGGAATACAGAAAACAGAACTGGGAAAAAGCTGAAAGCTATTTTAGAGATGTCATGGGTGAGGTTTCAGAGGAAGGGCTCTGCAGGCTCTTTTTGGCCAGGATCGCTCATTTCAAGAAAAATCCGCCATCAGCTCAATGGGATGGCGTGTTTACAAAGAAGGAAGAATAGGAGGGGTATATGGAAATCAGAATATTGGGATGTTTTGGAAATCAGCTTCCCGGCTATAAGACAACAAGCATGGTAGTGAATAAGACCATCGCTCTTGATGCGGGAGCTGTCACTTCGTCCCTCAGTCTGGAAGAACAGCTTATGCTGGATGCTGTCGTGCTCACCCATTCCCATGCCGATCATATAAAAGATATAGCTTTTCTGGGAGACAACATTATTGGCAGGAAACAGAACCCTGTGGACATATATGGTGAAAGCCGGACTCTTAAGACCATAGACCGTCACTATTTCAATAATGAGATATGGCCTGATTTTACCAAGCTCCCCACAGAGGACAATCCTGTATTTGCTTATAAGACCGTCAAGATAGAAGAACAGTTCGAGTTGAATGGACTGGAATTTTTCCCGGTACAAGTGCCTCATCCCGTGGTGACACTTTCCTATTTTATCAGAGACCATAAGACTACGGTCCTCCATGTGAGTGATACAGGTGATACGAACAAGATATGGGAATATGCCGATCAGGAGGATAACCTGAAAGCTGTCTTCCTTGAGACTTCGTTTCCCAATGAGATGGAAGCTCTGGCACAGTCATCAAAACATCTCACTCCCGAGACCATGGCGGAACAGTTGAAGAAAATGAAAAAACGTGATTATGATATAGATGTCTATGTATATCATCTCAAACCTCTTTATGAGACCAAGCTCATCGAGGAGATAAAGAGGCTGGAAGTCCCCGGTTTCAGGATTAAGATCATGGAACAGGGATCAGTGATAAAATATGCTTGATGCAGTGGAGATAATAAGGATAAAAAGGTCAGGCCGGGAGGTATCCCGGGCTGACCTTTCTGCGTTTATCAGGGGTTACGTTAAAGACGATGTCACTGATTATCAGATGAGCGCTTTTCTTATGGCCGGTTTTTTGAACGGCTTCTCAGATGAAGAAGTCATTGCCATGACAGATATTATGATCCATTCTGGTGACCAGCTGGATCTCAGCGGTATTGATGGCGTAAAAGTGGATAAACACAGCACTGGAGGAGTGGGGGATAAAGTATCCCTGATCCTGTCTCCCCTTTTTGCGGAATTGGGTTTTGTGAATCCCATGATGGCGGGAAGAGGCCTCGGGCACACAGGCGGCACTATAGACAAGCTTGAAGCCATAGAAGGTTTCAGAGCGGAACTCACTCCTGAAGAGATCACGGAACGGTGCAGTACCACAGGCGCTGCGATCTTTTCACAGAGCAGCGCCATCGTTCCCGCAGACCGGAAACTCTATGCCCTCCGCGACGCAACAGCCACCGTGGAATCCATACCCCTTATAACAGCAAGTATCGTCTCAAAGAAAAAGTCAGAAGGCATAAACGGGATCGTTTATGATGTGAAATGCGGCAACGGCGCATTTATGAATACCCGGGAACAGGCCCGGGCTTTGGCTGAATCACTGGTGAGAGTATCCAGAGGATGCGGTTTGAAAGCCCGCGCCCTCATCACAGATATGAACCAGGTGCTGGGCTATACAGCCGGCAACGCGCTGGAGGTAATGGAAGTGATCCGCTTCCTCAATGGATCAAAAACGGATAAAAGATTAGAGGATGTGACACTTGAACTGGCTTATGCGGCATGGGCGTCATATTATGATGAAACCAGGGAAGAATTTTTTGCCAGATGCGGCAGGGTTTTAAAAAACGGCAATGTCATGGAGCGGTTCCAGAAGATGGTCTGTGAAGCAGGAGGAAGCATTGCGGCTCTGCAGTCCATAGAAAGAGGGGATTTCGCCAATAAGATATTTGAGCTGAAAAGCAAACAAAAAGGCGTGATCACCCATGTGGATACATACAAGGTGGGTAAAGCGGTTATTTATCTTGGAGGCGGGAGAAGGAAAAAAAACGATGCCCTGGATTATACCACAGGAGTAGTGGTAAAAGCCGCGCCTGGGGACAAAGTGGATATAGGGGATACTGTCTTTGAGATATATTATAACAGCCAGGAAAGCAAGGCCGCTGCGGTGTCTATACTGGAAAGAGCCTTCAGAGTAGGTGGATCATATGAAAAAACTGACATTATTCTGGATCATATTGATTAGCGTCCTCATATCTTCCTGCGGGAAGTATGATATGGCAAGACGTGATTTTTTCGCCCTGGATACTTTCTGTTCAGTGAAAGTCGATCAGAGACATGGAGCTGCCCTGGAAAAGATCGAAGAGTATGTGCTTGCTTTTGATGACAATATGTCACGATATAAAGAGGGATCCCTGATATCACAGCTGAACCGGGAAAGAACAGTACGCAGCGGGGAGCTCGCGCGCATACTGGGATTTATTGAAGAAAACAGGATCCGCACCCGGGGATTTTTTGATCCTGTCATGGGCAATATTATTGACATATGGGATTTTTCCGGGGGAGGGCATCTCCCTGAAAGAAAAGAGATCCAACATGCCCTGAAGGTGAAAAAGGATACTTCCCTGAACATTGAAGAAGGGGGACTTGTTTCTCTCAGCGGCAGAGGAGATATGGATCTGGGCGGGATCATGAAAGGCGTCATCCTTGACGGTGTTGTAGATATATGTAAAAAAAATGGTGTGAGGGAAGCGGTTATAAACCTTGGCGGTGACGTGGCTCTATATGCAGAAAAGAATAAGACCTGGAATGTGGGTGTGCAGGATCCCGGCGGAAACGGACTGTGGACCTGGATACGCTGCACGGGCACCGAGATATATGCGGTGACATCCGGAGACTATGAACGTTATTTTGAGCGCGACGGGGTGCGCTATCATCATATATTGGATCCCTTTACCGGTTATCCTTCGGCAGGAGTGCGTTCTGTCACTGTGCTGGCTGATACCGGCATGAAGGCAGATCTCCTGTCAACAGCCTGGTTTGCCATGGGGGAAAGTATGAAGATTGTCTCACCTGACAAAGATACTTCAGTATTGGCTCTCTTTGCAGACGGGACTGCCATGTTTAAAAACCTGGAAAGGAAGCAGGATGAGGAAGGCGGAGTATTTTACAGCGTTACAAGATAAACATGTAAAATGCGGCCTGTGCCCGCGAAATTGCGTCATCAGGCCAGGGGAAAAAGGGCGTTGTCTGGGCCGTGTCAATATTAACGGTGAACTCTTTGCTGATAATTACGGGAAAATGGCCGCTTTCTCCATGGATCCCATCGAAAAAAAACCGCTGTTTCATTTTGCACCTGGTTCCAGGATATTATCCGTTGCTTCATACGGATGCAATCTTTCCTGCAGATGGTGCCAGAACTGGGATCTTTCACAACAGGAACGGGAATATAAAGAGACTTCACCTGAAGACCTTCTGGGGATCATGGGGGAAAGCGGGACAAGACTCATTGCCTTCACATATTCTGAACCTCTCATGTGGTATGAATATATCAGAGATTTCGCGGAAATAGCAGGAGAGGATGCCGATATCGTCCTTGTCACAAACGGTTATATCAATCATGAACCCCTTGATGCTCTTTTATCTTATATCAGTGCTGTAAATATCGACTTAAAGGCTATGGACAGTGAGACGTATATGAACTTCACTGGCGGAAGGCTCGATGTGATACTGGATAATATCAGAGCCTTTTACAAAGCGGGTATCCATACTGAGATCACATATCTTCTGGTCCCGGGAGTGAACGATTCCTCCCGCTGCGTAAAAAGACTTGCTGAATGGCTTGCCTCTGAGCTGGATGAGAACGTACCTATTCACCTTTCACGGTATTTTCCCGCTTACCGCATGACTGCGCCTCCCACTCCTGCGGAGACCATGGAAAAGGCTTACCATACAGCTTCAGAACACCTGAACTATGTCTATACTGGTAATATGGGGGGGCAGGGGCATGAAGACACCGTATGCCCCCATTGCGGGAATATTCTTATACAGCGTACAGGTTACAGGACCCGGATCAGCGGCATGGATAAGGGACGATGCACCCGTTGCGGGGGAAAAGCGGATATTATCCTGCGTTGATATTTCAGAGCATCATCAGAAACGGTATCAGTGACAGCGGGACAAGATCAGTCATATAAAGGGCTGTAAGATAGAAAAGGAATACGGAAAGACCAAGAAGAAGAAATCTGTATATCTTTACAAGGATTTCGTGATCGTTGACTTTCAGGAGCAGCAGGGAAATGGGAAGAAACAGGAAAAAGAGCATTCCGTAAGCCAGCGATAAAGCGATGATGATCCCCCATGAAAGCGCGATCACCAATATCCTGAGCAGCGGGTTTGCTCTGTTGAATATTTCCAGTCCTTCTCTTTTTTTGTGCAAACCGGCGCATGCTCTGCCGTAATAGAGTTCCGCAGCCTTTAAAATAAGAGCTTTTGGGGCAAAAAGGGGAAACAGGGGGAACTGATCCCGTAAAATCAGATAAGCGGCCATGTCTGTTGCCAAGAAGACAACGGCTGATGAGATCAGTACTACGCTGAACCGGGAAGATATTTCCTTCATACCTCTGCTGTCGCGGCGCAATGCATAGGCGTATATGATAACTCCACCATGGTGAAGGGATATCAGTCCCGCCAGGAGAAAAAAAAGGCCGGCGGTGATATTAAATGCCAAAGCCATCTTTAAGCCTCCTTATGAGCAGTGTGGATGCAATGCCTATGAGCAGCCCGCTGATAATCCCTCCGGCCAATATCAATCCGTACAGATAACGCATCTCGTTGCCCGGTATAAAAAGAAACCTGACTGCGGCTATCTGTCCCAGGTTGTTGAAAAAAGCAGCGCCTACGCTGAATGCGGTTACTGAAAAGCGTCTGTTTGCGGTCCAGAGAAAAAGCAGCACCGCACCGTTTCCAGCAGCGGAAATGAAAAACACAGGGGTGCCCAGACGGCCCCATAAAAGAGAGACCATGAGTATTTTGAATATGATAATAATCGAAGCTTCTTTTCTTCCGTAGACATATAGTGCCGTCACTGTGATGATATGCGCCAGGCCCGCCTTGATGAACGGGACAGGAGCTGTAAGTGCTATGTCGAAAGAGTTGAGAAGTACAGCCATGGCAGTGAGAAGTGAGAGGAAAAGGATCTTTTTGTTTCTCATCTCAGGATCACATCCATATCATCGCCATCCTCCGGTGTCACAATTATGATGACCCTGTTGGGTACGCAGGCGATAACACCCCTTGATAACGCTCCCTGCTTTTCACATATCTTAAGAGGGCATGTGGCATGAGTGACACAGGCTGTGCGTTCTTTTATGATCAGTGTGTGTGTGCCGATGTCAAATATCCCGTCTTGGGACAGGTCAAATATTCTGGTGGATCCATCCTGTTTTACTGTCACTGTGCCTGGTCTGTAATGACTGCCGCCGCTTCCCATAAGAGATATGGCAAGAACAGTGAGCATTGCGATAACGCCATATAATATGAGATCCGCTTTCTTGAAATACATGGGTATACTTTACAATCACTTTCCTGATTTGGCAAGGTATATAAAAAAAGGGGCGGTACAACCGCCCCTGAAATTTCAAATAATCAGATGATTATCTTAGAAATTATACTGGATCTTCGCTGAGATCTCATGAGCTGTGTCAGTATTGTCATAGAAATCACCGGGCATGAACATGGCATATACCGCGCTCAGGACCATGCCGTCTGTCACAGGCATATCCATACCCAGGTCGATCTCTGTTCCCAGACTTTCTGACTCATCGTATTCCATGAGAGAGACCATGCCTGCATTGAGATAGAACATGTCATAAGTGATATTCACTGCGATGACATTCTGTCCTGTGGGATCCCATTCATTTTTATTGTTTCCGGGGCCTGAGATGACTTTTTTCGCATCCATCACTTTGCCAGCATAAAGATATT
>CAZGIO010000032.1:0-3070 GCA_964525975.1 uncultured bacterium | reverse complement strand
AACAAATGTAATCATCATCCGGTGTATTGTCACCAGGTGACAGGCCCGCGTGGAGTTTTACAGCCATCTTCTCATTGAATGAGTATTTTGCGTAACCGTAGATGAAATGGCCGTGATCGTCATAAACATCATCATAGTATGTGTTGTCATTATATACATAATGAGCGCCCGCTTCGATGTTGTCCTGTGTATAGTTCACAACAAGACCGTAATAGAGTGACTTGAGGCTGTTATTGTCGTCCTTCGCGTAGAGGACTTCTGTCTTCACATTGACTGCGCCGAACTCTTTGGCTGCGTCAAATGTGTAGAACCTGTAAGAGTCTCCGCCGTTTAGTTCTTCATCGTTGAAGACAAAGTAACCCAGTTTGAAATCGGCGAAATCCAGCTCAGGCATCAAAGTGACACCGGCAGCGTCTTCATCAAATATCGCGCCCTGAAAAACATCCTTGAAAGGCTGAAGGCCCACTCTGACTTTAAGCATGTCCAGCATATCCGGTGTGAAATCAAGATAGAGATGTTTAGTCATAACGGTGATCTCATCCCTGTTCTGATCGTCATCGCCCCATACTCCGTTCACTTCAACACCCCAGACAAGGTTCAGCGCGTCGCTGAACGTGGCGTTTGTGAAGAGCCTCATGCGGTAATCTGAGAAAGTGACAGTGTCAGGCTCGCCGTTTGATGAATCAAATCCGTATCCGAATACTCCGTTATCATAGTAATTAAATGGATCACTCATCTGAGTGGTCCTGGTGCGCAGCATTCCTGAATAGGAAAATTCCACGCCGAATACCATCACAGGTATCACAAGCAGTAAAACAACAACCAGCATTTTCTTCATATTCTTTCCTCCTTTTATTTTTAGATAATCCTATAATAGCAAAAATTAGTCCGAAAGCAAGTCTTGAACATAAAAAAAGGGCGGATAACATCCGCCCTTAGTGATAATTAAGTGTTATAAAGTTTCTTAGAAATTATACTGGATCTTCGCTGAGATCTCATGAGCGTTCTCTGCATCGTCGCCGATCCCATCCATGAAACCGCCGGCTATGAACATGGCGTAAACAGCGCAGAAATCCAGGCCGTCTGTGAGCTGAGTCTTGATACCCAGATCAAACTCCATGCCAAGGTCTTTGTCGCCGTCATACATGTCTTCATCTATGACGATATTTACCATACCAAAATTGGCATAGAACATGTCATATTCCGCGTTCAGTGAGATGACCATGAAACCGTTCGGCATATATTCGTACATGCCTGCACTGTTGATGATTGAACCCTCAATGGGGAAATCCATTACAGAACCGGGGAAGATATATTCAAGGCCGTAAGGATTGAAATAGGGATTGATGCCATCGAAATATGTGATGGTATCACTTTCCATTTTGCTGGGTGACATACCGAAGTTCAGTTTAAAGTTCATCTTTTCGTTTACAGCGTATTTACCGTACAGATATGCCCAGTAGCCATTGATGTCAGGAGCACTTTCATCATCAAGTGATTTGCTCATATATACAAACTGGCCGCCGAAACCCATTGAATCCATCATGTAGTCGGCAGTGGCGCCTACATAAAGGGTATCAGACGGGAATGTAGTGATAAGGAATCCGCTGTCACCGGAGATGTTGTAAATGACTTCACCTTTAAGAGTAAGGTTGTCCATCTCTTTGGCTACATCCAGAGCGAAGAACCTCTCTGTGTTGCCGGAAGCGGCTTCTTCATCATGGAATACAAAATATGCCAGTGAAAGATCCATTGAATCCATCTCAGGCATGAGTTTTACACCAACTGCGTCTTCATCAAAGATAGCGCTTGAGAAGATGTCAGCGTAACCCTGGAGACCAACGCGAACGTTGAGCCAGTCAACCATGTCAGGTGTAAAATCAAGATAGAGATGTTTGGTCTTTACTGTGACTTCATCCCTGTTCTGATCGTCATCCCCCCAGATGCCGTTCACTTCAACGCCCCATACAGCCTTCAGGCTGTCACTCATAGTGGCAGTGGTGAAGAGACGGAACCTGTAATCAGTCCATGTTATGACATCATCATTGCCGCTGGCAAGGCTGAAGTCAGCAACTGTCTGCTGAGAAGTCCTGGTCCTGAAAAGACCTGAGTAAGAAAAATCCACGCCGAATACCATCACAGGTATCACAAGCAGTAAAACAACAACCAACAATTTCTTCATATTCTTTCCTCCTTGTTTTTTTGTATTCTTATCATAGCAAAAATCTGTTGGAAAACAAGCCTGTAATGAAAAAGGGCGGATTATATCCGCCCTTTTTTATCATGCGTTATTTTACGTCTGATCAGAAATTATACTGGATCTTTGCTGAGATCTCATGAGCGTTTTCGGGATCGCCGATCTCATCCAGGAATCCGCCGGATATGAACATGGCGTAAACGGCGCAGAGATCCAGGCCGTCTGTGAGCTGAGTCCTGATACCCAGGTCAAATTCCATGCCCAGGTCTTTGTCGCCGTCATACATGTCTTCATCCATAACGAGATTTACCATGCCGAAATTGGCATAGAACATGTCATATTCCGCGTTCAGTGAGATGACCATGAAACCGTTGGGAGTGAGCCAGCCCCCCGCTGTGTTGATGATGTCGCCTTCGATGGGGAAATCCACTACAGGACCGGGGAAAAGATATTCAAGCCCGTAAGGGTTGAAGTAAGGGTTGATACCCTGGAAGAACGTTAAGCTGTCAGACTCGATCTTGCTGGGTGACATGCCGAAGTTGAGTTTAAAGTTCAGTTTTTCGTTTACAGCGTATGTGCCGTACAGATATGCCCAGTAACCGTTTACCTCAAGAGAGTCGTCATCATAGCTGCGTGACTGGTATACAAATTTTCCACCGAACCCCATGGCGTCCATCATGTAATCGGCTGTGACGCCAAGATACAAGTCTCCAAAAATGTGATCGTAATTATTATAAAGAACGGCCCCTTTAAGAGTCAGATTATCCAACTCTTTTGCTGCATCCAGAGTGAAGAACCTGTGAGACATTCCTGCGGCTTCTTCGTCATGGAAAACATAGTACCCTAAAGCCACGTCCATGGATTCCATCTCAG
>CAZGIO010000031.1:12628-13435 GCA_964525975.1 uncultured bacterium | reverse complement strand
ATACATGATGGAGATATCCTTCTCCAGGGAGATATCAGCCTCTTTTTCCCGGACCTGAAGTTCCGCGCCGCCAGCTGAGACCGGGCAGCAGACAACATCGCCTTGTTCCAGCCGTGTATTGCCCGCCGCTTTTTTCCCGTTAAGGCGGATGACTTTTTTTCTGAGCAGTTTCTGTATTGAAGGGAGAGAGAGCCCGGGAAAAGTCTTTCTCAAAAACCTGTCAAGACGCGCTCCCTGAAACTCCTCATCTATGATATATTCGTCTTTTGTCTTCATAAAACGCGAACAGTTCCTCCATGGGTTTTCTTTTCCGTTCTCTGGGTTTCCAGTCATCGTCTGCATAACCCAGGGTAAAAAGCGACATAAGTTCATCAGGTTTTTTGACACCCAGCCATCTTGCGCTCTTTTTCTTATGAAACCATCCCACCCAGCATGTGGAGAGTCCCGCCTCTTCCGCTGCGAGCACAAGATGCTCTCCTGCGATACCGGCGTCCACGGCTTTATAATCAATGCCGGTGGCCGCTTTCCCCGCCACATTGGCGGCAAATCTCGGGGAAGATACCATAGCTATCACAACAGGCGCTGAATCCACCCAGGGCATTTTGAATATACCTGAGAAAGCCGCCTTTTTAAAAGATTTTAAAGCATCCGGTTCATCGATGATTATAAACCGGCAGCCCTGCGAATTATGGGCCGAAGGCGCCAATGAGACGCTTTTAAAGAGAGCTGCCACAACATCCCGCGGCACGACATCTCGCTTATAACTCCGCACGCTCCGTCTTTTCGCGCATAGATCCAGAAATGACA
>CAZGIO010000031.1:0-12618 GCA_964525975.1 uncultured bacterium | reverse complement strand
GCAAAGCCATAGGCAAAGCCACCCCAGAAGCCTTGCTTTGTATCTTTTGCTATAACACGCTTCTCATCATAAAACGCTGCCTTTGCTGTATCGAAGGAAACATCATGCTTTTCCTGATTAATTTTGTCTTTATCCTGATCCCATTCAAATTTCATAACCATGATTATAGCATACTTTCCCCTCTATAATATATCTTACCGGCAATAAGAGTAAAATTTAACAAACAGATTATTGAAAATATAAAGATTCCATCCTATGATAGTCTAAAAAGGAGGATCCGTGATGAAACGTCTGATTTTTACCATATGCATACTGGCAATGGCGGCATCGTCAGCCCCGGGAGAGGCCGTGAGGTTTGCCATCCTGGGCGACAGGTCCGGAGGAGTTAACCAGGAAAAGTTTGAGGAAGTGGTCCGGGACATCGCCCGCATGCGTCCTGATTTTGTGATAACCGTGGGGGACATCCCCGATGACGCGGAGGAGGAAGACTGGCTCGTTTCCCTGAAGACCCTGGAAACCATATCGGCGCCTATATACTTTACACCGGGAAACAATGACATAGTGGACGCTGAATCTGCCGCAAGGTATACAAAGCACACTGGTTTTACACCATATTATTCGTTTAATATAGAAGACATACATTTTATCATACTGGATAATTCCATAGCGGAATCCATCCATGAGATGGGTGAAGAACAGCTTCAATGGCTTGAAAAAGACCTGAAAAAACACAGACGGGCGGATCTTACTATTGTTTTCATGCACAAGCCTTTCTGGGCCTCGGGTATTGCAGAAGGCAATCCCGACCCCCTTCATGAGATGTTCAAGACATGGGGCGTTGACGCCGTATTCACAGGCCACTGGCATCAGTACGCCCATGACAGGTTTGACGGGATCGACTATTACCTCGTGGGAAGTTCAGGAGGCGGGTTCCCCTTCATAGATGAATCTCTGGGGATGTTTTACCAGTATATGTGGTGCACCGTGGAAGAGGAAGAGTTTTATCCCGTCCTCATGAAGGCAGGGCACACGACTGATCTTGACATCATGAACATCAGCGAGGAACAGGCTGTTTACTCACTCCAGTCTGACAGGTTCATAACCGCGTCATGCACAGAGGATGGATATGCTTCACTCACAGTGACCAATATCAACGACTATCCTCTTTACATAGACCCCATCCTGAGTTCAGAAACAGCAGGCGGTCTTCCGGTGATCCCCGACATCGCCATAGAGCCAAAAAAGACGTGGAGTTTCAACTTCCGTTTTACACCTGGAGAAGACATACTGGACACACCATATCTCTCCTTTATCTATACATTCGGAAGAAATAAGACATACATGTTCAACAAACCGCTGGCTCTCATACGCAAGTTCGCAAAACCCGGCGCCGACCGGGAGCCTGTGATCGACGGAGAACACACAACGGGGGAATGGGAAGATTTTACAGCTGCCGTGCAGTTTTATTCCCATGGAGAAGAAACAGGTCTCCCCACGGAGCTCCGCCTGGGCAAAGACAGCAGGTCTATCTACGGCACACTGATCATGGACGATATGGCAGAAAGAGAGCAGCTGCACATGACTCCCGACAGTGAGGTGTACAATGACCCTTCAGCGGGTTTTGTATTCACCACAGACGGGTTGACCTATTATCAGTTCTATATCAATGAAGCAGGCGTCATATGGGACGCCAAAGCGGATACCGCAGCGGGCGTGCTGGATGCAGAATGGGACAGCGCCATGGCGTGCGCGGCATCTAAAAGCGACGGACAGTCCATCCTGGATTTCAGGATCCCCCTGGCTGATCTTGATGCTCTCAACGGAGAGGAAGTATTTGTCAATTTCCGCAGAAGGCAGGACAAGGATGATATCTACCTCACCCTGCCGTGGAACTATTCATTTAAGACATTTGCTGTGATCAAATAAAAAAGGGAGGCTTAAGCCTCCCTTCATTTAAGAGATCATTCCACCGCCAGTTTATCAAAAAAACCGATTAATTCTTCTCTGCCCGGCGCCTGGGGAGCAAAGCGGAACCCCCGGAAATCTTCTCCGTCTTTCATGTAGACATAGAGGACAGTGCCTCCCTGCACATCAAGATCCGAAGGTGTATTCACAAAAGAGCGTTTTTTCTCTCCTGCAAAATTCTTCATATAAGTCTTAAATCCTTCAAACGCATCTGCCTGACTTTGAAACAGGAACTCCGGCTCCCCCTCAAAGAAACCGTCTGCCGGGGGAATCTCCGTATAAAGTCCTGAGACGCGTCCTGCTGAATCCAGGATATATAACCTGTTTCCGCCCAGGGCAGAGACTTCAGCCATGAAAAAGCAAGTGTCTTCTCTTATGAGTTCCAGCAGTTTGCCGGGAATGACCGATGTCAGAGGTATCTTATCGTTATATTCGACATTGAGCATCAGTTTTCCTCTTTCCTGTTTTGAAGCGGCCATGCCGGGCACAAGGCAGACGCCCTTCTCATTCCGGCGCACCGAGGAAAAAGTCATTTGCACAGGGGGATGGAACTCGATCCCCACAGTGATAATACTCCCGCTCTCTTCCACGCTGGTCACGCGCCCGATCTCTTTGTCACTTCCCCCTAAAAAGACCGCATCTCCCGGCCAGGCCGCCATATTTTCCACAGACATCTCTTTGACCCTGTTTTCACCGCCGCAAGAAAAAACAAACAGGCAGGAGATAATCAATATGACCCATCTATGCATTCTCATCTTTCCTCCAGCAGGGCGGTTGTCTCCTTGTGTCCCGCTTCTTCAGCATGGTCCATGGCAGTCATACCCTCATTATCCTTTAGTGTCTTATCCGCGCCCAGTTCAAGAAGCAGGGATACCATCTTGTCATCTCCCCGGGCGGCGCTCTGAATAAGAGCTGTCTTTCCCCGTCCATTGGAACGGTTTACATCTGCGCCCTCTTCCACAAGCCAGCGCAGGAGCGCTGATTTTTTCTCATACGGTCCTCCGCCCCATCTTGCTGCGTGCATAAGCAGTGTGCTGCGGTGATCAGTTCCTTTTTCATCCTCAATGACGCTGTTGATATCCGCGCCGTAAGCGATGAGATACTTCAGCGCGTCCAGAGAGGAGGATTCAGCTGCAAAAAAGATCGCAGTACGTCCCGACGGATCTCTTTTATCCGGCGAAGCATGGGCCTTTAAAAGAATATCCAGGGCTTCCATGTCATTGACCAGCGCAGCGGACATCAGAGGCGTCAACCCATACTCACCGCTGAAATCGGGATCCGCACCCTGACCCATAAGATACTGAAGGAGAGCGTGTTTCTCTTTCAGCAGAGTATCTGTCAGGAGCGTGGAAAAGCCTTTGTCACATGTGTTCAGTTTCGCCCCTGCTTTTATAAGCGCTTCACAGACCTGTATGTTTCCCGACATTTTTACCGCCAGATGGAGAGGTGATATCTTATTCACCTGGAGAGGATCTGTTTCAGCCCCTTTTTTCAGAAGCAGCCGCACTGCGGCGACGCGGTTTTTCGACGCGGCGATGTGGAGCGGGGTATAACCGTATTTATTTCGTGTATTTATGAACGCCCCCTTTTCGAAGGCGGCCTTTATTTTTGATACATCGCCCTCTGCTGCCGCATCGAGCAGAGATCTGTCCACATCCCGCTGAACCAGTCCCATTATGGTCTCCACTGCTCTGATATGCGCTTCAGTGTCGTTATAATAACCGGGCTGCCTCGCGTATTTATATTCCACTTCCGCGGCCATGAGAGGATTCACGCCGTAATCGGTGATCACATTGACATCTGCACCGTTTTTTACAAGAAGCCTTACAGTCACGGCATTGCCTTTTTCACTTTTAGATGAAGCGTTGAAAATGGCAGAAATACCCTTTTCACCTTTTTTGTTTATGTCAAAATCTCTATCCAGAAAAGCTTTCACCACGTGAGTCCTGCCGTGTTCAGCTGCGAGAAGCAGGTTCTCCAGATCAAAGACGCCTTCGCCATTTTCAGCGAAGATACGGAAGACTTCTTCATCCTCATATAATATCACATCCTGCAGAGTATTCCGGTATGCCTCATCATCGGGATCAACGCCTTTCTTCAGGAGTCTTTCAACGTTGTTCCAGTCATCATCCCAGTAAGCTTTCTGCACCTGTTTCCCACGTCCGGGAATAATCAGGATTATAATGATGATGAGAGCAGCGGCTGACACTGCAAACGCATATTTCATAAATCTCACTCTGTCCATAGTATGTCATTTCCCCCTTACTCGTTTACACCTGTCTTAAAGATGCCATTCCGGTATGTATAGATCACTCCGGATGAAAGATCTTTTATCCCGTCCACGCTGAACTCAAATGATCCCGATGGGGAGAAACCTTCGGGAAACAGGGCATCAGGAGATATTTCACTCAATTTTTCACTCTCATAACGCAGCAGTCTGAACATCTCTTCTTTTTCATATACAATAATAAAATATACTTTTTCACCTGTATACAGATGATATTCCGTAACGCGTCCGTCTGACCGGACTGCGATGGATCTCTCGTCTCCATGGATAAGCTCCATGTGAGAAACGGACTCTTCTCCCCCTCCCGGAGGCACAAACAGAGCCGCCCTCTCAGACTGTTCGTCAAGCGCACCCTCTGAAGTGGCAAGTAGTTCCCCGCCTTCAATGTCAAAATAGAAAAAGATCTCATTGATGGAGATCCCTTCCGGACTTTCAGCGGTCTCTGTCACCACTGCGTTTTTTTTGCCGGCTGAAGAAAAAAACAGAATCAGCAGAACTGCTGCTGCAACAACGCCGCTCAATGCAATGATACGGATTTTCATATAACTCCTTAATTTTAATGACTCCAATATCATAGCATGTAAAGAGAATAAGACAAGGGCGCCGTGAAAGCGCCCCTGAAAACTTAGAAATTATATTTTACCTGGATCTTGAACTGATCGCAGGCTTTATACTGTCCCACGGTCCCTGTCTCATCTCCGGTGATAATATCCCAGGCCGCTTTTAACGCAATACCATCATACAGTTCATAGGAAACCGACGGAGCGAGATAAAGATCGTTCTCAGTGATCTCATAAACAAGCTTCACTTCGGGCTCCAGCCTCTCTTCCATGAACTTGTCGCTGATCTTCAGCGTGACGCCATGGAGCATCTCATCGGGGAGGTTCATAAGTTCGTTATAATCTGTTATATATTCCCCCACATACTGGGCATTCACATAAAGATTTCCCCAGAACCGGTCGATACCTGCTACAAACTTTATGACATCTGTCCGGCCCGCGCCCTTATCGTCAATATATTTTGATGCTGAATCAAGAGAGTCTATATTGGCGCTGTCATATGCAATGTATCTGTCTGTATAATATGCCGCCTCGGCTCTCACTGTATATGGGCCAAAAGCTTTTTCCAGATCGGCGCCGTACATGGTGAACTCGGGAAAAGCCAGCATGACAGACTCGGGATTGCCGGTGATCATATCATAGTTGTTCACGAAGACAACGGGGCGTGACAGGTCTGTCCAGAAACCGTTGTAATAATAGAGAGAGAAATCCGTGTCAAAAAGATATCCGCTGAAACGGAATCCGTACTGGGCATTCTCCATACTGTTTTCTTTTTCCTCGACGATCAGGTGTTCCGTGACATAACTCTCAATGAGATATGAGGGGACACCGAGATCCGAAGCCTGCTGTGCGTAAAAGAGTTTATATTCTTCCACAAGACTGGAAAGCCCCGTGGCCCAGTGGCTGTCGGCCTCATAGTCAGGGGCTGTAAAATCAGGTACGACAACAAAGTTCAAGGTATAATCACCCATATAACGCGACAGACTCAAAGCGGGCACCCTGATTTTTTTGTCGCCCTTATCGCGGACCAGGGGTTCGGAATAATCTTCGGGGTTGATCACATCAACGGGGTTGATCTCATCTGCCCTGCCCCAGGCGATCCACTGTTTTCCGGCGATAAATGACACATTGGTAAAATCCGCAGCAACATATCCTTCGCGGAGTTCCACTTCACCCTCGCCGCCGTTCACCGAATCATATGTACCATATATATCCACATAGAACCTGAAATCGCCTGCGTAATGCTTGGCCACCAGACTCATATCAGTAAGGTTCTTCACATATTCCGCATCCTCCATGACCGCAGTGGAGACAGCTGTCTCATGCCTCAGGAAGCCCTGGAATGTCAGGGCTTCCTGGGATACTGCAGGCAGGATGAACAATAAGGAAGCTGTGAGTATCATCAATGTCTTTTTCATATTATTCTCCTTTACCTGTCATATCAGTCAAGATACTTTTTATAGTTCTCCGGCCGTTTCATATTACGTTTTGTAAAGACGTTATTGGAAAACCCAACGTTATATTTAATGGATTCCAGTGTAAGTATGGTCTTGCTGGAGAAACTCTTTTCCAGGTCCCGCCCTTCTCTGTATATGGGTTTCATGGTATACATGATGGATGTGGATGGTGTCCAGATACCCTGTACTTTTTTCAGACCGTCGATGAGCATGACTTTTTTCACTTTTGCGGGCTTTTTCTTGTCATACATGACTGCCTTAATGGGGATCCAGTGCTCTTTAGTTACCCAGAACTCCGAATGGTCATAAGCGGCTTCCTTTTTATCTTTTTCTGTGCCCCTGACCACATAACAGTCATAGCCGTTCACAGTCTCGCTTTTCAGGATCTCCCAGTTGTATTCATCGATATTCCGGTCACTCATATCATCGTATGAAAAATCTGTGCCCATGAAGGACTTGTCTTTTTCCGAAGATGATATCATCCGGACTTTCCTTGTGGCGGGAAGATATATCCACTGGTCGTCATCTCCTCCGTCAACGCGCTCCTGCACCAGGAAGGTGGTGTCTTTCACGTCTGCGGGTTTGATGAAATAGAGGAACGTATTGGAAATATCATTGGCCTTATCCACTTTTTTCCTCCATATGACGATCTCTCTGTGACGTTCCTGTTTTCTGCTGTTTACGATGACCATCTCCATCTTTGACAGGCCGTCGTCGCCTGTATAACGGTCTTCGACATTTTTCATCACATCATAGCCGGTGATACCTGCAAATGCGGATACTGCGGCAAAAACAACTGTCAGCATAAGTACGATTCTTTTTTTCATAATCGGCCTCCTTTAACCTTTCTTTAAAAACCGGGGTTTAATTATTGTAAGGAATGTGGGCAGCACAGTAAGGGCTCCCACTGATGAAACGATCATTGTCAGAGCTATAAGCCATCCCGCATCCTGAAGAGGCGGGAAGTTTGAGAAACAGAGCACGAGGAAACCCAGCGCCACTGAGACCATATTAAATATGATGGCTCGTCCAGAAGTGAGCATGGTCTGTTCGATGGCGGTTCCGTAATCTCCCGTCTCATTAAATACGATTTTAAACCTGTTCAAAAAGTGAATGGCGTAATCCACACCGATACCGATGGATACCGAAGCTATCATGGCCGTTGCCAGATTGAGTTTAGTGCCTGTAAAACCCATGACGCCGAAGTTCACCAGTATTGTGAGCACCAGGGGCAGCACGCTCATGAGACCCGCCCCAGCGGACCTGAACATAAGAGCGACCACAAGGATGACCAGCACCACTGCCATGATGATACTCTTTATCTGTGTGTCAATGATCATATCGTTCACAACAAGATAGAGTTTTGAATTGCCTCCTGCGCGAACAAGGGCGGCGCTTCCCGCATACTCTTCAAGTTCAGCATATGCTATGCCGTCCAGTTCGTTCAGCGGCTCAATGAGGGGAAATGAAGCCAGTTCTTCTCCTCCGTCGATATCCTCAGCCAGGAGCGACGCATAATCTTCAACGATCATCTTCATATCTTCGCTGGACGCCACGGCATCATTGGCAGCCAACGCTTTCAGCCCTCGGTTAACTTCGTCGATCTGATAAGACTCCACATCAAACATATAGCCTGTGGTGTGAAGTGATTCAAGGGCGGCAGTCCGGGGGTCTGCGGCAAACTCACCGCCGCCTGCAAACTCGCTTTGAGCGAACGCTTCAACGGCGTCTACAATGCCTTCTATATACCGTGTGCTGGGTTTTGTGATCTGCACCATGATATTGGCTTTCTGATAGTTATAATCCACAACATCCTTGAAATCATCGGGGTCTCCCGAAGAGGAATAAAGGAAAAGATACTGGGCTATAAGCTCTCTTGAGTCGGGTATGGTGTAAAAGTCCGGATCATTGTTATTCATGGCCTTGTTCATGAGTTTTACATAATCCACAAAAGACACGGTCTTGCCCACGTAATCCTGTGATTCGGCGTACCGCTGTATCCTTTCTATCTTTTTCAGCACTTCCGGCTCTTTCATCATATCGAAAGTCAGTCCGTCTATGACGATGTTCAGCGAAGACGTGCCTCCGAACCTTTCATTGATCTTGTCATCGGCTATCCTTACCATACTGCTTGATTTAAACGCTTCAATAGTATTTGTATCGGTGATCACCTTCGTGATACCCCATACGGCGAAAGCCATGATGATAAGAGAAAATACCAGTATAAAGCTCCTGGCTTTGTAGACTCCCCTGCCCAGGATTGAGAGGAAACGGTTAAGGCCTTTATGGCCGTCACCTTCCTGCTGTGCGTATTCCTCGCGTATTTTCTTCGGCTTGGGAAGCAGTACAAGGCAGGCAGGCACAAAGACAACATTCATGATAAGTGCGAACAGTATGCCAAGGGCTGTGAAGAGCCCGAAGTTCTTCATGGGTATCATAGGCGATGTTGTGAGAGACATGAATCCTATCACAGTGGTGACGCCGGCCATGACAACGGCTATACCCACGATCTCCATGATCTTACTGATAATGGCCTTCCTGTCTCCCTTGTCCCGGATATGTTCATAATAACTGTTCATCACATGAATACCGTAGGCACTCCCCACGCCGATGAGGAGTACGGGAAGAGCCACTGAAGCCTGGTTCAGGGGCACATTGAGAAGCCCCATGAGCCCCATGACCCATACAGTCGAGAAGAGCACAGACAGGAGTGGAAAGAGGACTCCTCTGATTGTCCTGAAAGCGAACAGCAGGCAGAGAAGGACGACGATGACCACCATGGGCACCATCCTGGTGACATCCTGCATCATATAGTGGCCCAAGAGAGAGTTCACTATTTTTTCTCCGGAATAATACTCTTCCTCATCTCCGGGGATCTCCCTGAGCACCTTTTTAATATCTTCCACCACTTTATCCTCAGTGAGCATGGTGAGATATTTTGCGTCGAATGAGAACTCCACGAAAGAATGGTCTTCCTCTATGTATGTCCTGTTGAAGAACTTGTTTGAATATATTGAATTTTCGCACATGAAGGCAGTCAGCTCTTCGCTTGAGACATTGCCGGCGATCTTCACAGTAAGCGAACCATCCTCCCGCTTTATGTCATCTGCGATATTTTCATCAGTGAACATGCCGGCGAAATAATTCATGTCGGCGGTAAAATCGTCTCTGGCTGTTTCAAGATCAAACACCTCATTATTGGTGTCTTTCAGTTTCAGCAGGATGCCCGCAGCTTTCCCGTCTTCGGAAATGATGCTTTTCAAATAGAGAGGGTTGGAAAAGACATCTCTCCTGATCCTGGCTATGAGTTCAGGATCATCTTCAAGAGCGCCTTCTTCCCAGACAGGGCCCACGTTCATGCCGATGTCGTCGCCAACAATATTATCGCTTACGGCAACGGAATCGACCTCATCCACATAATCCATCCCCTCGAATATATGTGAGATCCTTTCGATCCTTTTCAGTGTCTCAAAATTAAAGACACCTTCTTCACTGTCATTGAACAGTTCCACAAATATGAGGCTCTGAGTCCCGAATGTGCTTTCGATCTCATCGCTGAAGACATTATCGCTGTTTTTTTCCGGCACCAGATGTTTCACATCATTGTCAAACCAGACATCTTTGATAAAGATACCCAGGACAACGGATATGATCAGCGTGAGAGCCACCACAAGGCCCGGTTTTTTTGTTATAAAGGCTGTCAATCTTTTCATTTTATCTCCTTTCAATGCCTTTTATGTAATAATCTATGGCAATATCCTGCATATTCAGCAGTTTTTCCTTGGAATATTTATTAGTCACCCAGTCAGAAAGCAGAGCCTGCAGGATCCCGAAAGCGGAGATGCTGATAATATTCACATTGACGTCATCGCGCATGACATTGTCGTCTTTCGCCTCTTCCAGGAGCGCTGTCATCCATCTGTAATACTGTTTGAATATGATGGGAGAAAGATGACTCAATGCCTGGTGCGACTGATTCAGTTCCACTACAAAGACCCTGGCCATATCAATATTCCTGCTCAGCCTGTCGATGAGCACTCCCAGGCCCAGTTTGAATTTTTCCATGGCTCCGATATTCTTTTCCAGGATATCATTGATCCTGGAGCTCACATTATTGAAAAAGTCCTTGAAGATCTTTATGAGGATCTCGTCTTTATTCTCAAAATAGATATAAACAGTCCCCACTCCCACATCCGCTTTGGCTGCGATCTCTTTTACATTGGTGTAGTAATAACCTTTTTTGGCAAACAACTCCATTGCAGCTGCAATGATCTTTTGTTCTTTCATCTCACTTTTCACCCGCGCCATAATGCCTCCTTTTTTACATGAATGAACCGTCATTCATTTATTCCTGAAGTGAATATATATTCAGTTATATGAGTTGTCAAGAGAAATATGAATACTTATTCGGTTTTTTTTAAATCCAGTCTGAGCCCTGAAAAAGGCCTTTCATATGATTACAGGGAGAATGAGTCGGGAAGTAGCTCTTCCACTGTATAAGTCTTTGATTTTCCGGAAAGAGTCTCGCAGACCACCGGCGCGCCAGGGGAAAAGAACTCGGCGATCACCTGTCTGCAGGCGCCGCAGGGTGTGGCGGGTTCCTCTGTTTCAGTGAGAAGAAGGAGCGCTGAAAACTTTTTTACTCCTGCGGCCACGGCGGAATAGACCGCATTCCTTTCCGCGCAGGAAGTGAGTCCGTAAGAAGCGTTTTCCACATTGACTCCCGGGAAAAGGCGTCCGTCTTCTGAAACTGCCACAGCCCCTACCCGGAATCCGGAATAGGGGCTGTAGGCATTGGAAATTATATCACGGGCAAGCTGTCTTGCCCCTTTGATTTCTCTGTTTATACTTCGATCCTTTCCACGTTTGCGCGGGGCACTGTGCGTTCTTCACCGTTAGACAGTTTGACTTTAAATACCCTCACCATGGTCTCGGATTCCATTTTTGTCAGATCGGCAACCATATCAGTGATCGTACCCAGTTCGCCGAAAAGAGGCTCTCTTATGATCCTGATGGGGTCTCCCACCTGGAGTCCTCTGCCTTCTTCATTATCGCCCTTGAAGCTTTTCAAATCCTTGTCAGAAGGGATGATGATCTCAGGTCTCATGACGCCGGCTCTTATCTGTGTGGCGCCGTTAACAGAAGCTCTCTTGCCTTCATTTTCCCTGAGCAGCTCAAAAGTACGGTGAGCCATGTTCATCTCGCCGAAACCTTCTGTTGCGATGAGTGTAAAGCCGATCTTTTCGTGTCCTGTTATGGCCACGCCGATGTCATAACCCAGAAGCGCTCTGAGGTCCTTATCATCCACGCCGCCCACGACAACCGCGGCAACTCCAGCCTCTTTGGCTTTTCTGATGGCGTCCAGTCTTATATATGATCCGCCTATAACGACTTTTCCCTTGTGTTCTTTTTTAATCATGTCAGCTTTCAGTTCCTGGTCGGGAGAATCCACGGCCATCACGATTTCTCCGCTTCGTTCTCCTGAAAGACCGAAGATACCCTGGATAAACGAACCGAGGCTTTCCACAGTGACGCCTTCCTGCTCGATGACTTCGGTGACAACGCCGTCAATATAGGCTGCCACTTCTATGGGAAGAGGCGGTTCTCTCAGGAGCACCTGTCCAGTTACATCAGAAATATTCTCTATGGTGCCTTCGATGGGAGATACGGAATAATTTTTGAACAAGCCGAAGAAAGATTTATAGAGTGCGATCTTTTCACCCTTCTCGATCTTGTCGCCCTCTTTCTTCAACATGCATTCGCGGACTTCATTGGCAGCCACGCCCAGCTGGTTTGCTATGTTCATGGGTATAACATTACCCGGGAGGTCTGTCTTGGCTACAACATCCTGATATGCTACCTTATCCCCTATTTTAACTGAAACTTCACCCTTTAAAGGGAGGATTCTTTTTTTCTTTATAATCGTCTCTTTAGTGACTTTTAAACCTGGTGTAAATGCCTGAGCCATGTCCTACCTCCTTATTCGTTTATATATTTGTTCAGAGCCTCGATGTCGCATGAATCCATCACTTTGGCCCATTCAACAAGTTTTTCCACTCTTTTATGTGTCTCAGCGGGTATGGCGAAGGGACGTCTTCCCCTTGCGTCAAATATGATACCTGTTGTACCCCCTGTCACATTGGTCGTCAGCTCTTTGCCGGGGCCGGCGCCTATGTCAAAGCCCTTCATGGGTTTGATGATGACTTTCGCAGTGTGTCCCAGTTCAAGGGGCACTCTGTACATCTCACCGTAATTAAGGGTCTTTTTGATGATATTCCCTGTCATATCCTCGATCACGGGGAAATGGGGGCTTTCTTCGCCGGTCTTTTTGATGATCTCATCTCTTTCC
>CAZGIO010000030.1:0-13480 GCA_964525975.1 uncultured bacterium | reverse complement strand
TAAGAGGTATTTAATGTATTTTAATCAGTTTTATATTGCTACAAAAAGGATTATACCAGCCCAATACCCATAAACGCCTTCTGCTTTTATGATTTACCAGGAGAATCAGGCTGTATGGGATCAAGCTTCGACATTACTATATAACTGAATTCATCTCATGATTAAATTCGGGATGCTACTTTGAATTATAAACCCCCATGGCAAAAAAATAATAAAAACCATGCAGTTATCATGACTTCAAAAAAAACTGATATCTTCATATGCGTATCTTTCACGAATAAGTTTATCGATCTGAATAATCATTACATTGACTTTAAACGCTGTATAACAATCTTGTACCTATAAGTTAGTTACTTTAAATGCTTACCTTCGATCATGCCAATAAAGAAAAGTACCGTTGTTCATTTATGGGTGACCTCTACTTATGATATTTGATATACACAGTATAACAGGAGAGCATATACGGACCGATCTCCGTATTTTGCGGACGATCATGCTTTTCCCACTGATATTTGGTGATATTTTGTTAATAATCGGTTATTTTATGGTTCACTTAGACTTGAAAATTTATACATTTATCCTATAATCGTGTATAATATAATGAGGGGGATAACATGATAAAATATTTGAAAGTATTCTTGATTTTAGTCGTTTCCGCCTTTTCGCTATATTCCATGGAGACAAATGTCAAACCCATGTTCACTGGACATGCGGAGCGGACTGCCAGGGAATTTGTGGAAGGCAACCTGCTTCTACAGAAAAATATCATCATCAAAGGCATCGAGGATAAGCAGAAACAGCTCGATTCCATTGCAGCTGCCATAGCTGATAAAGATGACAGTGACCTCATCTCAGGAATGCTGGAAGGCAATCTCACCTCGTTTTTATGGCTTGAATATATTGATGAGACAGGAGTACCCAAAGCAATTGCAGGACAGAGAAGCGATACATTTACCATCACAGCGTCAGTTCCGCCCAGGAGCACCCTTGACGCGGGAATATCCCTCACTGACCTTGCGGAAAGTTCACTGAAAGACAATATACTCATCACCGCATCACCTGAGACACTGATGCCCAAACTCACATCAGACGGCATGACTATTGCGGAATCAACACCTCTGGATGAGACTCTCCACCTGATCGTGGCAAAAGAAGTGAAATCCTCGGGGCATACATATTATATCATTGCGGGAGCGATCATCCTCCTGGCTCTTTTCGGACTCTGGTCTGTGTTCAGGATGTCAAAACGTGTGGACATCCCCTCTATCACGTCATTCTTCGAGCAGGTGGAAAAAGGCAACACTGAACTCAGGTTCGAACTTCAGCAGTCCGATCCTCTACACGCCGTGAAACATTCCATCAACGTCTTCCTCGATGAGTCACAAAAGATGCTCAGAGAGTACCGCCATGAAAGATCGCAGCTTCTTTCATTCTCACAATCCATGGACCAGATACTCAACGAACAGATCATCGTGAAAAACTATCAGTCTTTCCTTGCTTTTTTATATAATGACCTGGAAATATCCAGAGTACATCTTTTCCTGAAGAACGCGGGACAGGTAGTGCATTTTCATAATCTTGAGACAGAGACACTGTCCAATGACGAGACCACAGACAAACTCTTCTCTTTTAAAGAGAAATCGATCCTGGACGAGTTCGACCTTTCCCGTGTGCTGCGCAGCAGCGAGACAGGCATGCACTCCCATATAGTCTATCCGCTGGCTCCGGGATCTGTATTGTTAATACCAAAATCAGCTGTTTCTCACATAAAACTCGACATACTGGAGATATTTGTACGTCTCTTTTCCGAGACTGTTTCCCTGCATACGGAACGCATTAACGCCATACGATCAAAGGTCCAGTGTGAGAAACATATGTCAGCGTTGAACACATCCATCATCGTGACTGACTCCACGGGACATGCCCTCTTTACAAACGAACTGGGCAAGATGATACTCCCCCCTGAGACTGGGACCGACATATTTGAAATACTGCGCTCACTCAACATCAATGTGGATTCTTTGAAAGAGTCACTGGGCAGCGGCAAGTTTTACCAGAGCAGAGCCTCTGTGGGAGGACGCCCTCACCTGGTATCCGTATCGCCACTCTTTCTCCAGGAAGGCACCCTTTCCGAGATCGTCTTCTCATTTACCGATATTTCAGAGATATACAATGAGTATGAGCTCAAGGGCAAAGAAAATGAAAATGCCATGAGAAGGATGGAGATGGAAGTCAACAAGTTGTCCCAGGAGACGATAAAGCTGAAAACACAGATCGACACATATGAGAACACGATACAGAGTATTAAAAGCGCGCCCTCTGCAGACGCAAGCATCGAGGGTATCACTGTCCACATGGCAGCTGCTCTGTCACGGTCAGCAAAAATGCTCAGACTCCTTGCGAAAGAGCTTTTCGACGAAAAGGACAAAAAGATGGCGGCTCTTGTAAGAAAAGAACTCACAGCCATCAATTTCCTAATGAGAGACCTCATGCTCGTGGGAAAACAGCCTGAGGTCAACAGCGATCTGGGCGATATCAATGATATCATAAAGAAAAGCTTCGACCTTGCCAGAAACGAACTGAAGAACAAAAAATGCGCAATGGATGCTTCCATAACCAATGATATTGAAGAACTCTCATTCGACAAGACTCTCATGAGCCTGGCGTTTTACAACATCTTCCTTTCAGCGGCGCAGCACTGCGGTGAGAACAGCCGTCTGGTGCTGAGAAGCTTTATGGATGATGACAACAGTTTCATGTTCACCCTCACTGTGGATCCTGCCAGCCAATCAGAAGGAACACTTGCAGCCAAAGCTGCTGCGGTGATGGAAGAGCTGACCCAAAACATCATAAAGATGCATAACGGTGTCTTCCGAAAGGACTTCAGTCAGGATTCAGTGGCATACACAATACAGTTGAGCTGATATGGGTATAGATTATGATTTCAAGAGAAGCCCCGGTTATGTGGCGGGGCTTATGGCTGTTATCGCGGCTGTCATGATCCTGTTATATATCCTGGACAGCGGAAGAGACGAGAAGATGCCTCTCTATCCCTTTAATTATAAGTGGGATACGGCAATATTATCCCTTGAGGGGGAGACTTATTCCCTTCCGTCATCTGAGCATATAAGGTTCCGCCAGTTGAAGTTCCATCCGGCGAGCAGCAAAGTCAGGTTCTCAGGAGAGGCTGTCATCATCGCCGGAGAGAGGGAATTTGCCGCGGGAATAACTGAAAAACCGCTGAAAGCCACATTCATCAAACTGCCCGACGGCAGAAAATATGTGATCAAGGGAAACATAAAAGAGCTGTTTAACTGGGAGAAAGACCATGAATAGAGACAAGATGATCGAAGTCAAAAAACTCATTGAAGAATATGACACCGATGAGTTCATCAGACGCCGTTCCTTTTATGTCTCCATAGGCATGAAACCCCATCTTGCAGTGGCAATGGCAGGTGAAGACAAAGGATCCATATCCTACATGAAAGGCATCCGCCGCTTCTGCTCGGACCATGGCATCTCATTTTCAGCTCATCAGTCTTCAACAGGCGAAGAACTCGCCGCCGTCATAATGAGACTCAATGAAGACGAGGATGTGGACGGCATAATGGTCATGTATCCCACTCCCTTTGAACAAAAAGACACCTATTACATGAACCTGGTATCACCGGACAAAGACGTGGAAGGCCTCCATGCTCTTCATCTGGGATACCTCATACAATATGAAAAATACAGAGACATGCTAAGATTGAAGAAACTGGTCATACCTCCCACAGCCAAGGGCATACTCTATATATTCAAACGCTATTATGAGCTCTATGAGAACCAGCGCGTTGAAAACGGCTCCTATCCTTTTGGAAGGGAATCCAATCCCTTCAGGATCGAGGGCTCACGTTTCACCATCATCAACGATTCCCTCGCCGTGGGACGCTCCCTGGCTCTGATGCTGCTCAATGAAAACGGCTCTGTGAGGATCTGCCATAAATACACCGACCGCGAGGAGATACTGAACCTATGCCGTCAGTCCGATGTGATCATATCCGCAGTGCCAGGCGGCGATTTCATCATACCCACGGAACACATAAAAAAAGATTCTGTGATCGTGGATATATCATTCGGGGGGAATTTTGAATATCCGTCCATCATGGAGCGAGCATCCATGATCGCGCCGCGCTGGAACCTCATGGAAAAAGGTAACAGGATCAACGACATGACCCTGTACAGACTGATCTCTAACCTTCATTACCTGATCGACGCTAAGCTGCCCGCAGACATCCTCCGCAAGTGGGGTCAGGTCTCAACTTAATGACTTAATATTTTTGTCGACTTTCTTGACTAAGTTTGATAAAACGCGATCCTTTGAACATTTGCTCAGAAGTCTTGTAACTGATATGGAAACCGATTGTGGTTTTATGCCCATTAATCGACCAATCTCATTTAAATCCATTGCGCTATATTTTTTCAAACCATACATCATTACCTGCTTGTATATATTTTTACGATTATGTTCATATATTTTCTCTTTATTTATGTGAAATATTTTTGAAATAATTGCTTCCAACTCAAATACCCGTAATGCTGTGATTGCCTTTCCATCAGGCATTTCTTCCATATTCAATTTTGCCGGAGATGTTCTTATACGAGTTTTTTGTTCCATAATAAATTTCTCGGCCCCTAATATACCATGTATTCCATAAATATTTTCCTTAGGTATTTTCTTGTTTCTTGTATTCCAGTTCATAAGAGTTTTATGATAATTACTAAAACCAATTTTTGATAATAATATATCTTTATAAAGCCATGGGTATGTTTTTTCATGTTGTGCATAATCCAAATAACTGCTCCATTTGTAATCATGCAAATCATCAACAATATTTGAGCGTAAGGGATTTAGATGAATATATGAAGTAAGTGTAAAAAAATATGAGTCATCTTGGACTAAAATAGATTTATATCTTCCCTGAAAAACTGACCCGACTATCGTATGCCTGATTCGAAAATAATTTGAATATCCTGCATTTAGGTAATGCATAGATTGGCAGAGGTTGCCTAGAGGAGTTTCCAGCAGCAGGTGGTAATGATTGTTCATCATACAAAAACAGTGAACATTTAACCTGTATTTGGTTACTGTTTCTTCCAACCGATTAATAAAATATCTTCTATCGTTGTCATCCCAAAATATATCATCTTTTCTCTCTCCTCGAGACATCACATGATAAATAGCACCTTCATATTCTATTCTTAATGGGCGTGACATATTTAAATATAACACAAAATTGGAGTTTTAATAAGTTATGTCATTAAGTTGAGACCTGACCCCAAGAGGATCCTTACAACCTGGTTAGCCTGGTGCGAGGCGCAGATGCCCACCCGGGGCGCCATGAGCCCCTCTCCCGGACCTGCTTCAGAGACACCGTCACCACATAAGAAAAGACGCCCCACACGTTCTGTGACAATATCATTGTTGGGGCCGTATCCGGCCATGCCGGAACCTGCGACTATGTATTTATCGGTCATATTGTTTATGACCGCCCGTACAAGCATCTCTTTGTCAGACGGGTTGTCAAAAGCCTCGACCACTACAGACGCTTCCCTGAAAAGATTCTCCGCATTCTCAGCTGTCACCCCGCAGTCATGTGCCTCTATCCCAATAAACGGATTTATCCGCGCAATGGTCACACTTAGGGCGTCTGTCTTTTTCATCCCTATCTGGTCTATGAAATACTGCTGCCTGTTGAGATTTGAAGGCTCCACTATGTCAAAATCAACAAGTATAAGCTTCCCCAGCCCCGTCCTGGCAAGATTCAATGCCGTCATGGATCCCAGCCCGCCGAGACCCGCCACTGCCACCACAGCTGTCTTCAATACATCGTGCACATGGGGAGTATGCCGTGCGGTAAGAAGATATTCCAGCTCATCCCTGGGGGGACATACACCTTTTTTGAAGACTATGATCTCGTCAAACTCATTAAGGGGACGATCCTCTCCAAGGGGAAATGAATTATACAGGATAATATCATAATCGTCTTCCCGGTAATGCTCTCTGACCACTGATATGACCGTTTCGCTGTCATCCACATAGATCAGTCTCTCATTGAGCTTGACCTGCATTTCGATCCTTTCTTCTCAATGTAAGCAGCGTCATGTCATCCTGGAGCACACCCATGGCCTTAAAAGCGTTTACCTGCTGGATAAGATACTCGCCGAGTTCCCCCGATGTAAGCCTGCTCTGTTCCCTTAGGATGCCCACGAGCCGTTCTTCTCCAAACTCCTCATCGGATATATCCGTTGCTTCTGTTATGCCGTCTGTAAAGAGTACTATGCGCTCCACGCCGTTACAATCAAGCCGTCCCGTCTCATACAAGGGATCTTCCATGATGCCCAGCAGTATCCCGCCTTTATCAAGCTCCTCCACTTGACCGTCACACATCACAGCATATGGCGGATTATGGCCGGCGTTGATATAATCGACACATCCATTACCGCTGTCTAAGATACCCATGAAGAAGGTGATAAACTGGTCGCTCCTTGTACTCCTGTATATAAGGTTGTTTATGTCTCGTACCATCTCGCATAAAGGTAGATCCAGTTCCGCGGTCATCATAAATGCCGCATGGAGCGTGGACACCAGCAGCGCTGCCGGGACACTTTTTCCTGTAACATCAGCTATGGTAAAATAGAGTTTTCCGTTTTTTTCAAGCACATAAAAATAATCTCCCCCCACTTCCCTGCTGGGAATATTAGTGCCGTATATATCCCACTCCATGTAGTCAGGAATCTTTTTAGGCAGGATATTCGTCTGAATCTCCTTAGCCAGGTTCAGCTCGTCTTCCATGCGTTTTTTCTCCATGGATTCCTTTATAAGCTTCGAATTCTCAAGTGAAAAAGCCACGTTCGCAGCCAGGGAAAAGAGAAAGTCATATTCAGATTCAGCCACATCTGTCTGATCGGTCTTTCTGCTGAGCAGTATATATCCTGTGACACTGTTTTGATACTGCATGGGGACTACAATGGCTACATCTTTTTCGTGAAGTTCATTGAGCTCAGGATTAATAAGGTACTCTCTGCGCTCATTGAGATCCAGTATGTTCTTAAGGGTCTTTACCATGTTCAGTTCTTTGGGAAGTCCCTTGAACCCCCGGGATATCTTCAGGTTGAACACGCCCTTCTCGTTAAGATATATTGCGGTCTTGGTCACCATGACCTGCCCCATTATGGCAAAAATAAGAGCATTGAGGATGCTCTTCTCTTCATGCATGAAAATCAGCTCCCTGGAGATCTCCATAAGGGTCTCCACTTCCTTTGTCTTCTGCATCCTGCTCTTGGATACACGCAGTATGGACCTGTAAAGAAGGTTATTGAGTACAAGGAGTTTTAAAAACTCCATCTCATACTGATCCTCATCACCGCTTTTAAGAATAAAGGCCGGTTCACAATACATGCGGACATCTTCCAGTCCGTTCTGCCTCAGCACCACATGCTCCATCTCTTCGGTAAATCCGTTTCCCTTGTCATACAGTACGGTCTCATCTTTCAGATTGATTATCCTGCACTTCTCAAGGGCATGCTTATCCATAAATCTTTCCATGAAGGCTGCAAGGCTTTCTCTTACATGTGTCCTGTCATTGATCTCTTTAAATCGTCCCAGCATCTATTTCACCTTTCTTGTGATAACCATCATGGCGATGTCATCCGACTGCTCATGTGTACCTCTGAAATCATATAGGGAAGCTGTCACCCTGTTTATGATCTTGTCGCTGCCCATCTCTTTGTTTTTCTCTAAAATATCCACCAGACGGCTGTCTCCGTAAAAATCGCCGGATCCGTTCTGGGCTTCTGTCACACCGTCTGTGTAGAGGAAGATAAAGTCACCATCTTTAATCTCCATCTCCTTGAAGCTGATCTTTTCAGAAAACATGCTGTTATCCGCAAGCCCCAGCCCCATGCCTTCTGATTCAATAAAACTGATATCACCTTCGCTGCTGTCATATCTGAGCGGTGAGTTATGGCCCAGATGTGTATATGTGAATATCTCTTTTTCCGAATCATAATAGACCAGCGCCATGGTGACAAATATCTGAGCCGGCAGTTTGTTTTTTATGTAATCGTTCATATAGAGTATAATATCCTTTATGCCGAAATAACGCATCCCCATGTGCAGCAGCGTCCGGACCATACTCATATACATGGCTCCGTTTATACCTTTGCCGCTCACATCCGCAATGACAAAGAGCAGGTCATCGGAGTCCTCCTTGGGTATTACGTCACAATAATCTCCGCCTACCCGGATTGCGGGATTATAGCGCCATTTGACGTCTATCTTATCATGCTCTATGACCCGCGGAGGCAGCAGAGAAAACTGTATCTTTCTGGCAAGGTTGATCTCTTTTTCCATGATCTTTTTTTCAGATAGTTCACTGTTCACATCAAAGTTATGGAGTACTATGGATATCTGGTTTGCTATGGAGCTGATAAACCTTATCTCGTTTGACCTGAACCGTGTGCCGGCTTTTTTATTTCCCACGATGAGAAAACCGTAAAGCTGGTCCTCAAACACAACAGGGAAAAAATATGACGCCCATCTGTAATTCTTTCTTATATTGTTGTGCATGTCCACAAAAGTAAAATACTTCCTCTCAAAAAACTCGGTCTCCACGGAATCATAACGGATCAGATCGACCTCTGCGATGTTCAGCAGCACTTTCAGCTCTTTTATGACCATGTTCCTTATCTCACCAAAGGAGTTCATGGCTATGACTTTCGTGAAAAAATTCCCCACGACATCTTCATAATTGATCTCGTCTCTTATGAAAAAATAGTCGTTGATCTTCCGCACAAGCCTGTTGTAATAGTTGTAAATAAGAAAACTCAGAAAATATACGAGGAAAAGATAGTACTCATTGAGCTGCAGCTTCGTCTGTATGAGTATCACCGTGAAAAGGCCCGCATAACTCAGTATAAAAAAACCTCTGAAGAAATAGTACAAGAGACTGCGCTGTTTGATCTCGATGTTGAGAAACCTGTATTTGATCATTGAAAAAGCGAGAAGAAAAGCATTCAGTACTATTGCTATGGTATAGAGTACTCTTACCCTTCCAGGAGTGAACAGGTCGGTAAAAAGATCAAGCTGCGTGGACATCAGGTCGATTACAAATACAAAAGCCAGAGCCTGTATTCCCACGATGATCAGAGATACCTGTTTCTTCAGCAGCTGATTGTCAAAAATCTTCTTCTTTTTCATCAACGTCCTGTAAGCCACTACAAGATATACTATGTTCAATATGATCAGAAATATTTTGTAAACATTGCTGATAAGCGCCGCAAGACCCATTCCCCAGATACCTGTCTTAAAAGATTCTGGCAGAAAAAACGTCTCCAGCGTCTTGATGGAGAAGATGGCGATAAAATAGACAAAGTAAGGGACAAATATCAGGTATTTCAGCCCTCTGATCCGTTTGGAAGTATCAAGCTCGTAGGGATAGACGATGGAGAAGAGGAGCAGAAAAGGAAAATATAATATCCAGATCTCAAATACATTCTCAAAAAGAGCCACCTTCTCGGCAACGATCCATGAGAAAGGCGCAAGCCCCAGTGTAAAAAGTAATATGGAAGTTATGCTGTTTATGATCGTCCGTTTGTTCTTATATATGTATACACTCAACATAAAGATGAGAAATGAACTTACATAATGCATGGTAGCCATAGCAATCCTAAAATCTTTTGATGATAATCACTTGATTTTTACGGTAAGGATCAATGGTTATGGTGAGTTCATCTGCAAGCTTGTCAATCATATAAAGCCCCAGTCCTCCTTTATGCCTCTGTTTCACCTTTTCCTTTATACCGTCTCTGTTTAGTTTTCTATATGCGCCTTTGTCAAACCCCTTGCCAAAGTCGCTTATTTTAAGCTGGATATCGTTTTTTCTTATCTTTACTTCCAGTTCCAGGATCTTTTTCTCAGGGTCTTCCACGTCCTCATAAGCATGCTTGACCACATTGGAGACAGCCTCACCTGTGATATATATCATGTCTTCGATGATCTCTCCGGGCACTCCGGACCGGCGGCATATATCATCGACGAACTGCCTTACAAGCTGCAGATATTTCCGTTCCGCCGGCAGTTGTAAATAAAAGAACAATTCAGAACTTTTCAACAGCCTCTCCCTCAGACTTGCATATCTCATAGATCGTTGTAAACACCAGGATAGAAAAGATCTTATATATGTTATCCGGCACAGCAATGAATTTGATGTCCCCGCCTTTCTCTCTGATATCTTCGATATATCCCATAAAAACACCCAGGCCGGTGGATGAAATATAACTCAGTTCGCTCATATCCATTATGAGTCTCACATGGCCTTTTGATATGAGGTTTTTCAGAAAATCCTCGAACTGAGACGCAGTGTGGGCATCAAGATAACCTTTGACGCTGATCTTAAGGATATTATTGTCCAGCTCTTTATATTCAGCTCCGTATGTCTCCATGACTCCCCCTTTGGAAAAACAACAGTGTTTAACTATATGTTGTATTATAACACCGCGCTGTTTTTATTCAATATAAAAGGGGTGCGCAAAACAGCCTCAAGATATCATTCTTCCCCTGCGGCTTTGATAACCCCGTCTATCAATTGACAACCAAATCCCTTGACAAGTTTCATCATTGAGATTAGCATTTACTTATAGAAACGGTTGAACGCGTTGATGAAACCGGTTTGTTTGTGGAAAGGATGGAATTTTTTTCAAAAAGATGGAATCCCTGTCTGACTGTCACCTGGAACTCTTAAATAACCATACAAGCAGCCCTATGACTCCCCGAGGGTTTTATCCGGCTTCCGGTATCTTCATCGATACCCGGGACGGCTGCGGAAACCGGTTATGGTGACCATGGGCGCCACACCTCTTATTTTTTGCATACTTCTCCTGGTGTCAGCTTTTTTTTCAGGAAGCGAGACCGCTATATTCTCTTTCTCCGAATCAGAGATCGAATCGATTTCTCACACGCCTTTCGGGAAAAAAATTAAAAGACTGCGAACCAATCCCTCAAAACTTCTCAACACGATCCTGCTCTCAAACCTTATAGTGAATATAGCCAACGCAACCATAGTGACCACTGCCTTTTATGATCATTTCGGCAATAAAGGCATAGCCTATGCCATAATATTCGAGACCACCATCATCCTGATTTTCGGCGAAGTGCTGCCTAAGACAATGGCAGCCCGCTTCCATAAGCGTTTCGCCCATATATCCGTCCTTGTCCTTCCCTTTCTCAAGGTCATATTCACTCCGGTCCTTGCTCTCTTTGAATTCATAACCCGCCCGTTCATACGGTTATTTATAAAGATCATACCCGCCACCGAAGAGCATCTTAAGAAAAAAGAGGTCATAGGGATCCTGAAAAAAGGCGAGACCTCGACATTGGACCCAGTGGAGGAGACCATCCTTATCAACATGCTTAATATCCAGCTTTTCTCAGTCAAAAATATCATGAACAATGTCAACCATGACCTCTTCGTGAAGAAAGACACAACCGTTGAAGAACTGAAAGACCATTTTGTGGAAAGCAAGTCCCCTTTTATCATCCTCTATGAAGATGATTATGAGAACATCACAGGGATCATCAAATCAAAATACCTCTTTGCCGAAGACCTGGAAGCAATGGTGGAAGAACCTTACTTTATACCTGAACAGATCAAGATACGTGACATCATCCATATGCTTCGAAAAAGGACTCTGGGCCTCGTTGTGGATGAATACGGCACCATCACAGGCACGATCACCTACGACGATATTATGGATTACATACTGCAGAGCGTCAGCGAAGAGAGCGACGATACATCACATCTTGTCATGACCGACAACAGCATCATCGTGGACTCCACGACTCCGGTAACAAGGATAAACAGGATACTGGGCATAAATCTTGATGATGATGAAGCCAAGACCATAGGCGGTTATGTGGAAAACATCCATGGAGACATACCCCGCAAAGGCACTGTCCTGGATACAAGAGAGTCCAAGATCCTGGTGATCGACGCCGATAAAAAACGCATCAACAAGCTTAAGATCATAAAAAAGGGGGATGAATGATTGCCACACCTCTATTGACCCTGATCGTGCTGCTTCTCCTCCTCATGCTCAGCGCGTTTTTTTCCGGCACTGAAAACGCCTTTATATCACTGAATAAGTTCAAGCTCAAGACCCTTGTGTTTTCAGGGTCGAAAAAAGGCATTGCCATTAAAAGACTTACAGAGGACGTGGAACTCTTTTTCAGCACAATACTCCTGGGAAACAACCTTGCAAACTTCGCCCTCACATCCCTTGCCACGGCTTTTTTCATCACGTTGTTCCCCCAGTACGGCTCTTTATACAGCTCAGTGACCATCACCCTCCTGCTGCTCTTTTTCGGTGAGATCATCCCAAAAAACATCTTCAGAGAACGGGCCCATTACATATCGTACAGGATCTACCCCATGCTCAACTTCTTTAAGATCATCTTTCTGCCGGTGACCTCACTCCTCTCACGCTTTATAAAGACCATATATAAATTACTGAAGATACCCTCGGAGGGTAGACTGGACAGAGTGTCAAAAAACGAACTTTTCTCCATCATAAGCTCTTCACAAATGTCCGGGCTGCTCCCTGAGATGGATACAAATATCATAGAGCGCATCTTTTCATTTAAAGAGAAAAAAGTCCATCAGGCCCTGCTTCCCATCAATGAGATAACAGCCATCGACGCCGCGACACCCCTTAGCATGGTCAGAGACTATTTCCTGGGGAAAAACAGCGACATACTGCTCATATACAGTGGCAAACATAATAATATTGTGGGTTACACAGTCCCCAATGACTCACTCAATGTGGAAAACGAGGACCTGCCCATTTCAGAAGTAATGCGCGACGCAGTGATCGTCCCGGAGATCATAGACCTTATCGAGTGCGTGAAGTTCTTTGAGGAGGACCATATTATCGTCGCAGTGGACGAATACGGCTCAGTTTCCGGAGTGCTTACCCTTGCCGATATCATCGATGAGATCCTGGGCGAAGCGTCAAACATACTCTCCTCAAAAGATTTTAAATCGACGCTCATAAGCGGCAAGACATCACTGGAACAGCTCCGCATAGACTTCGGGATCATAATCGAAGACAGATCCGTAAATTCCGTGGCCGGTTATATGTTGAAAAAACTGCGTAAGATACCCGCCGTGGGAGAATCAATAAGATCAAACGGCTACAAGTTCACCGTCAAGGAATGCACCAAAGTCAAGATAAAAAAAGTCGAGATCAACAAAATCTGAATAAATCAAAAAGAAATAAAAACTGAAAAATCAGATGGTGCCTAGGGTCGGGCTCGAACCGACACGGCACAACGTGCCACCGGATTTTAAGTCCGATGCGTCTACCAATTCCGCCACCCAGGCCTCCAAGGCAACGACCGGATTCGAACCGGTGAATAGTGATTTTGCAGACCACTGCCTTA